>CBAAAS010000254.1:0-5302 GCA_964658855.1 uncultured Mycobacterium sp. | reverse complement strand
ATCGCGCTGCTGATGCGCCACCACCTCGTGCTGATGAGCCGGTTCGAGCCGGAGAGGTTCCTCCGACTGATCAGCGACCACCGGGTCACCTTCCTGACCACGGTGCCGACCATCATGCAGCGGGCCCTGCCGGTCTATCACGACAACCCCGACGCCTACGACCTGTCGTCGCTACGCCGGTTCTGGCACCTGGGCGCCCCGTGCCCGCCGGCCATCAAGCAGGCATGGATCGACCTGATCGGACCGGAAAAGGTCTGGGAACTCTACGGCGGCACCGAATTACAGGCGCTGACATTCATCTCCGGCGATCAGTGGCTGACTCACCGTGGCTCTGTCGGCATCGTAGTGGCCGGCGAGATGAAGGTGCTCGACGACGACGGCAATCCACGCCCGCCCGGGGAGGTGGGCGAGATCTACATGCGGCCCAGCCCGGGCAGCGCGCCCACCTATCGCTACGTCGGCGCGACGGCGAAATCCCGCGACGGCTGGGATTCGTTGGGCGACCTCGGCTACTTCGATGCCGATGGGTTTCTCTACATCTCCGACCGCCGCGTGGACATGTTCACCGTCGGCGGCCGCAACGTGTATCCGGCCGAGATCGAAGCGGCGCTGTCCGAGCATCCGGATGTGTTGTCCTGCTTAGTCGTTGGGGTGCCCCATGAGGATCTTGGGCAGGTGCCATATGCCCTGGTTCAGGCCGGTGCCGAACTCGATGAGCAGACGGTGCGAGAGTTTTTGCGTGCCCGCATCGCCGGCTACAAGGTGCCGGAAACCGTGGAGTTCGTCGACGAGCCGCTGCGCGACGACGCCGGCAAGGCCCGCCGCTCCGCGGTCCGCAACGAGATCATGGCGCGACTGCGTCTTCTTGACGCGGGCTGACGGCCGCACTCTCCTGCGGGCGTGGGCTCTTGCGTAATTCCCACCGCCGCAAAGCTTCCCGGGACGGGGATTCGACCAGCGCGTAGCTCACCGCGGCAATCGCAATGCTGAAGACCAGCGTGAACGCCAGCACCTCGAGCATGTGGCCGTGGAACGCGAACTGACCGATCACCGGAAACACCATCGTGAGCGCGGCGAGATGCCAGATGAAGATGCCATAGGACCAACGTCCGAGCGTCACCATCGGCGCGCTACCCAGAAGTCGGTGGGCGGCGTCGGGACGGTCGAGCACCAACGGCGCCACCAGGCCCGCGGCCACCAGCGCACCCATCGCGGTCTTGATGGTGAACTGTGCAGCGCTGCTCGGGACCAACCCGGCCGGCCCGGCCAACGGTGAGGCCGCAACCAGATAGGCGGCCAGCACCACGACGGCCATCGGCAGGCGGTGCCGCGCGAGTCGGTGTGGCCAGCCGATCGGGCTGTAGATCCATTCGGCGAGCAGCATGCCCGCGGCGAACCACGAGAAGAACGCGGGCGGCCAGGTCAAAGGATTGAGCCCGGGCGCGGTGTGAAACGGGAGCCAACCCCAAAAACAGCTTGCGACAGCCAGAGCCGCGATGGCCGGCACCCTGGCGCGGACCGGCAGACGCGCGGCCAGCACCGCCAGGATCGGCAGCGCCAGATAGAAGCTGACCTCGACCGACAGGCTCCACATCTGCGTCAGGCCGGCGGTCAGTGTCAGCGGGACGTAGACCTGGGCGAGCGACAGATTCGCCAGCCACACCGTGAGGTTCGGGTGATTGCCGTCCGGCAGCAGCGCCAGAATCACCACGACCGCAACCAGATACGCGGGCATGATGCGGATAACCCGCGACCGTAGATAGTGACCGGTGGCCGGGCGCGGCGCCAGACCGCGAGCCGCGGCGGCGTGGCTGCGCCACAGCAAGAACCCCGACAACGTGAAGAACACCGCGACCGCCAGATCGAACCGGCCGAACAGCCGACCGTCGAATCCGCTGGAGTGCCCGGTGTCGAATGCCACGTGGGTCACGACGACGCCGATTGCGGCGCAGGCGCGCATCCCTTCGACTGCGGGCAGGAATTTGCGGGTGCCACCCACCTGCCCGTTGGGATCCATATCGACAGTCTGCCCGGTGAGCGGGCAAACCCGATTTGCCCACCCTGGGGACATAAAAGGCGAGCTTAAATAATGCTGTTAGGGTCGAACGAGTTTTGCTTCGCTGCAGCGCCGCAAGCAGGTAGAACCCCATGTCGCCGGGGGTTCAGGGCGGAACAGGTTTACTGGCCTGAACCGGACGAGACCAGAAGGAGGTCACGGCAACGTGAACCGAGCAGTCATGTTGCGGATGGCCGCGTGCGGGATCATGGGACTCGGAGCCGCGCTGTTGATCGCCGCGCTGCTGTTGTCGACCTACACCGGCAGCAGGATCACCAAGATTCCGCTCGACCTGGACGCGACGTTGATCGGTGAAGGCAGCGGCACGACCGTTGACCCCGCGTCGCTGTACAGCCCGAAGCTCGTCGTCGACAAAAACGTGCCGGTGGTGGCCCAGCAACAGATCGACGTCGAATCCCCCGCCAACGCCGACGTCGTCACGTTCCAGGTGGGTAGCTCGGTTCGGCGCAGCGACAAGCAGAAAGACTCGGGCCTGCTGCTCGCTCTGGTCGACACGGTCACCCTCAACCGCAAGTCGGCGACAGCGGTGTCCGACGACACCCATCCCGGCGGCGCAGTGCAGAAGCCGCGCGGATTCAAAGACGAAAGTCCGGCCACCAACATCGCGCTGCCGCACGAGGGGCTGTCCTACCGCTTTCCGTTCCACACCGAGAAGCGCTCGTACCCGTACTTCGACCCGATCGCGCAGAAGGCGTTCGAGGCCAACTACAACGGTGAAGAAGACGTCAACGGCCTGTCGGTCTACAAGTTCACCCAAGACGTCGGCTACGACGCGGACGGCAAGCTGGCGGAGCCGATCAGGTACCCGTCGCTGTACGCCGACGACGCGGACAGCAAGGTCACCAACACCGCGTTCATGTGGGGTCTACCGGGCGATCCGGACGAGAAGATCACCATGACCCGGTACTACGCCGCGCAGCGGACGTTCTGGGTCGACCCGGAGTCCGGCACGATCGTCAAGGAACAAGAGCGCGCCAACCACTACTACGCGCGGGACGCGTTGAAGCCAGAAGTGACGCTGGTCGACTACAAGATCACCTCTAACGAGGAGACGGTCGAGTCCCAGGTCAACGCCGCGCGCAACGAGCGCGACCGGTTGGCGCTGTGGTCCCGGGTGCTGCCGATCACCTTCACCGCAGCGGGCGTGATCGCTCTGATCGGCGGGCTGCTGCTCGGTTCGTTCAGCCTGCGCACCGAGACCGCGTTGAGCGAACCCGACGAGGATGCCGCCGACCGCGGATTCTTCGGTCGCGGCGAGCAGCCGGTCGAGCGGGTGCCCGGTGCCGAAGCGGAGACCGAGAAGATTCCCACCCAGCCCAAAGACGGCAAGCGAGACGGACCGTCGAGTTCGGGGGGTTCTTCGAGTTCCGCGCCACCCGACCTCCCCTAGCTGGTTCGGCGCGTGCGGGCGCTCCCCCATCAGGTTCTGCGGTGGACTCGTCCCGGGTATGCACTGGCGTTGGCGCTCCTCGTGGTGGCGCCGCTGCTGAGGCCCGGCTACCTACTGCTACGCGACGCGGTCTCCACGCCGCGGTCGTACTTCACCGACGGCGCTCTCGGCCTGGTCTCGGCTCCGCGGGCGACACCACAGGATTTTGCGATTGCACTGACCTCGCATGTCGTCGACGGCGGCATCGTGGTGACAGCACTGCTCGTCGCCGGCTTGTGGCTGGCCGGCTGGGGCGCCGCGCGACTGGTCGCGCAGCTGCTGCCGGAGTCCGGTGTAGGCGGCCAATTCGTGGCGATCACCCTGGCGATCTGGAATCCCTATGTCGGCGAGCGGCTCCTGCAAGGGCATTGGAGTCTGTTGCTCGGCTACGGCTGCCTGCCATGGGTTGCGACTACGGTGGTCACGCTACGTTCGGCCGAAAGTAGCAGCTGGCCAAGCATTTTCGCTCTGGCGTTCTGGGTCGCGCTGGCCGGTCTGACCCCGACCGGGCTGATCCTGGCCGCCGTCGTCGGGTTGGCAAGCGTCGCGGTGACGGGCACTGGCGTAGCGCGCCGGCGTTGTGCCGCAGTCGTCTTGGGCGAATCCGCGCTGGCGGCACTGCCGTGGTTGACCGCCGCGGTACTGGGTCTGTCGTCGGCGGATCGGATGTGGGCCCACACGCCGGGCATCGCCGCATTCGCGGCACGCGCCGAACCCGCGCTGGGTACTTTGGGCAGCCTGGCCAGCTTGGGCGGTATCTGGAATGGTGACGCCGTACCTGCTTCGCGCACAACGTATTTCACGTTGGTGTCCGCTACCGTGCTGCTCACCCTGGTCGCCGCCGGGTTCTTCACGCTTCGGCATTCTCGCGCCGCACGACCGCTAATGGTGCTGGCGGTGGCATCGATTCTGACTCCCGCCGCGCTGGCCACCGGCCCGGGTCTGGCCGTTTTGCACGCGATCGTCGAGGCCGTGCCCAGCCTGGGCGTGCTGCGCGACGCGCAGAAGTGGGTCGCCTTGGCGATGCCCGGCTACGCGCTGGCCGGCGCGGGCGCGGTGTTGACGTTACGACGATGGCTCGGCTCCTCAGGCCCAATCGGAGCGCCCTTGGTCTGCTGCGCCGCACTGCTGCTGGCACTGCCCGACTTGGCCTGGGGCGTAGGAGGACAGGTCCAGTCGGTGCACTATCCCGGTGACTGGGCGGCCGTCGCGGGCGTGATCAACCGAGCACCCGCGGAGGTCGCGGTGCTACCGGCCGACACCATGCGGCGCTTCACCTGGTCGGGTCCCGCACCGGTGCTGGATCCGCTGCCGCGATGGCTGCGCGCCGACGTGCTGACGACCGGTGACCTGACAGTCTCTGGGACAACGGTTCTGGGCGAGGGTGACCGGGCCCGCGAAGTGCAACGGCTGCTGTTGGCCGGCACCGACCCAGATCAGCTCCGAGGGGCCGGCGTGGGATGGCTGGTCGTCGAGGAGGGCACCGCAGGCGATATGAGCACGGCCACAGAAATATTGGAGCGACTACCGGTTGCGTACCGCGGCCGCGACCTGATGCTGTACCGGGTCGGTGGCGACACGGCCGGCGCATCGGCGGGCCGGCGGGCAGCGGTCATCATCGCGCATCTGGTGTGGTTGGCCATGCTGATCGGCGGAGCGATCGGCTCGGCCGTCGCGGGCCGGCGGCTGTCGTCAGACCATGCCGCTGACGCGGCCGCCGCCAGCGACTGACTCCAGCACCGAACGCATCGCGTCCGCGCTCTGCGTCCACGAGAACTCGGCGCTGCGCGCTTGCG
>CBAAAS010000253.1:0-5317 GCA_964658855.1 uncultured Mycobacterium sp. | reverse complement strand
CGACGGGTCGTCGGCGTCGAGGATGGTGTTGTCGATCCGGTAGTCGCCGTGCACGATCGACGTCCGGCTCTGCTGGGGGACCGCGTCCTGCAGCGCCGCACGCAACCGCGCGACGTCGGCGTCGCGGTCGTCGTCGGGCAGGTGGACGTGTTCCCACTGCGAACCCCAGCGCCTGACCTGGCGTTCCAGATAGCCGCTCGGCTTACCGAAATCGGCGAGCCCGACCGCGGCCGGGTCGACGGCGTGCAGGTCTGCCAGCACCTTGATCAACGCGTCGACGCTGGCGTCGATGACGCGCTGGTCTCCCATGGCCTCGAGCTCGGCCCGAGTGCGCACCACCTGCCCCGCAACGTATTCGACCATTTGGAACGGGGCACCGAGCACCGAGTCGTCGTTGCACAGCGTGACTGCGCGGGCCACCGGAACGTCGGTGTCAGCCAGCCCGGCGACCACGGTGTACTCCCGCGCCATGTCATGCGCGGACGGCGTCAGCCCATGCAGCGGCGGACGGCGCAGCACCCATTTCGACGCGTCGTCGGCGACCAGAAAGGTCAGGTTGGAGCGGCCCCCGGAGATCAGCTCGCCCGTCAACTCCCCGTCGCGGGGCACCCCGGCCGATCGCAGGTGCTTGTCCAACGCGGAGAGGTCGAGCCCTTCAAGAGTCACGGCTTCTGTTTATCACCGCTGATTTCACGCCGATTGCGCGGCAGCAGATCCCACACATGCTCGGTGCCGTTCACCGTCACCACGCTGGCCTGACCGGACCGGGAGAACAGCAGCCGGGTCACAGACACGTAGTCGATCGGAAACGACAAGATCCGCTTCGTCCCCAGAATCTCGTGCAGCACCACGTTGATCACCCCGCCGTGGCTGAACACCGCGACCGTGTCTTCGTGCGCGGCGGTGGCGGCGACGTTGTCGAGGGCGGCCTGCACCCGCGCCCGAAACGCGTCCTCGTCGACGGTGCTGGGCAGCTGCCCGTTGGCCATCCGGGCCCACTCCCTCGGGTTCTCCGCGCGGATCTGTTCGATCGGGATGTAGACCGGTAACTCGCGGTCGTATTCGGCGAAACGGTCGTCGATCTCGATGTCCAGCCCACGCGACGCGGCCACCGGTTCCGCGGTTTGGACCGCGCGGCGCTGCGGGCTGCTGATCACCCGGGTGATCGGAAACCTCGCCAGCGCCTCCGGCAGGCGCGCGACCTGCGCCAGCCCTTCGCCGGAGAGGTCGGGGTCAGCTCCCTGGCCGGGCTCGCTGCGCAGCGGCAACGCGTGCCGAACCAGAAGTAACTGCATCCGCACAGCCTTTCACGGGACCAAAACCGGCATGAGCCGGAACATGCTCGCGACGCCGCCGGAGAATGCTATTCTCCGTCCGGAGATTGGGGTGTGCAGATGCTGGACGCAGAGATACTCGGACGCTGGCTGGACACGAACGGCGCTCCGGGCGACGGCGAGTTGCCACGGCTCGAGGTGTTGTCCGGAGGTTCGCAGAACACGCTGTATCTGATCCACCGCGGCGACGAGCGCATGGTGCTGCGCATGCCAGGTGAGCGCGCCGACGCCGCCCGCATCGACGGCTTGCTTCGCGAGATCCGGCTGGTGCGCGCGCTGGGAGGGACCGACGTGCCCCATGCAGAATTGATCGCGGAAGACGGCGGCGATCTGTTCGGCAAGCCGTTCTACGTGATGCAGGCGATCGACGGCTGGAGCCCGATGGACGGCGGCTGGGAGGCGCCGTTCGACAGCGACCTGACCGCGCGGCGCGATCTGGCGTTCGGGCTCGTGGAAGGCGCCGCCAAGCTGGGCCGGGTCGATTGGCGGACCCAGGGTTTGGAAGGCTTCGGCCGCCCGGACGGATTCCACGACCGGCAGGTCGATCGCTGGCGGGCCTTTCTGGACAGCTACAAGGTGCGCGAGCTACCCGGACTCGACGAGGCCGCGGATTGGCTGACCCGCAACCGGCCCGCGCACTACACACCGGGCATCATGCACGGCGACTACCAGTTCGCCAACGTCATGTTCGCGCACGGCGGCCCGGCCCGGCTGGCGGCGATCGTGGACTGGGAGATGACGACGGTAGGCGATCCACTGCTGGACCTGGCCTGGTGCCTGCTGGGCTACGACGGCGAAAACCCAAAGGAGGACGGGTTTTATCTCGATATGAAAGGGATGCCGACGCGCAGCGAGCTACTCGAGCACTACGAGAAGATCAGCGGGCTGTCGACCGAGCACATTGACTACTACCTGGTGCTGGCCAATTGGAAGCTCGGCATCGTACTGGAAAAGACCTACGCTGCGGGAGTGCGCAGCGGCAAGGTCGACCCGAAGATCCAGGATGCGTTCGGAGCGATGGTCCCGCAACTGATCACCACCGCGGCCACGATGGCCGGGTCGCTTAAATGAGCTGCAAATGAGTTATGCCGAAAGGCTTTTCGACCTCACCGGCCAGACGATTCTGATCACCGGGGGCAGCCGCGGGCTGGGCCGGGAGATGGCGTTCGGCGTCGCGCGCTGCGGTGCGGACGTGGTGATTGCCAGCCGCAAAATGGAGAACTGCGTGGCCGTCGCCGAAGAGATCGAAAGCGAGACCGGTCGCACGGCGATGCCCTATCAAGTGCACGTCGGTCGCTGGGATCAACTCGACGGACTCGTGAACGCGGTCTACGAGCGATTCGGCAAGGTCGACACGTTGATCAACAACGCCGGCATGTCACCGCTCTACGACAAGCTGACCGACGTCACCGAGAAGCTGTTCGACACCGTGGTGAATCTCAACCTCAAGGGCCCGTTCCGGCTGTCCGCGTTGGTCGGCGAGCGGATGGTGTCGGCCGGTCGCGGGTCGATCATCAACGTCAGCACCGCGGGCTCGCTGCGCCCGACGCCCGACATCATCCCCTACGCGTCGTCCAAGGCCGGGCTCAACGCGATGACGGAGGGCTTCGCGCGGGCACTCGGACCGAAGGTCCGGGTCAACACACTGATGGCCGGCCCCTTTCTCACCGACGTCAGCAAGTCGTGGAACATCGAGCAGGCCGCACACAATCCGTTCGGCAGCCTGACGCTGCAGCGGGCCGGCAACCCGGCCGAAATCGTCGGTGGCGCTTTGTTTTTGGCCTCCGACGCATCCAGTTTCACCACCGGCTCGATCGTGCGGGCCGACGGTGGATTCGCCTGACACTTAGGAGTATTCGATATGGCATGGGACTTCTCCACCGAACCGGAATTCGCGAAGAAGCTCGACTGGATCCGTGAGTTCGTCCGCGAAGAGGTCCAGCCGCTCGAGGTGCTGTTCCCCGGCTGCGAATTCCTGCCGCTCAACGACGAGCGGCGCCGAATCGTCGACCCACTCAAACAGCAGGTCCGCGACCAAGGCCTGTGGGCGCCGCACCTCGGCCCGGAACTCGGCGGCCAGGGATTCGGCGCGGTCAAGCTCACGCTGATCAACGAGATCCTGGGCCGCAGCCCGTGGGCGCCGATCGTGTTCGGAACCCAGGCGCCCGACACCGGCAACGCCGAGATCATCGCCCGCTTCGGCACTCAGGGTCAGAAGGACCGCTACCTGTCCGGGCTGCTGTCCGGCGAGATCTTCTCCTGCTTCTCGATGACCGAGCCGCAGGGCGGTGCCGACCCCAGGGTCTTCACCACCCGAGCAGTGCCTGACGGTGACGACTGGGTGATCACCGGACGAAAGTATTTCTCCAGCAATGCATCCGTCGCCTCGTTCTTCATCGTCGTCGCGATCTCCAACCCTGACGTGGCGGTGCACCACGGCGCATCGACCTTCCTGATTCCGGCGGACACCCCGGGACTCAGGATCGAAGCGAACCACCATCTGGTCGGCGCCGACCCGCACGAGCCGGGCCATTCGCTGGTTCACTACGACGACGTGCGGGTGCCGTCGACCGCGCTGCTGGGCGAACCCGGACAGGGCTTCCTGATCCTGCAGACCCGGCTGGCCGGGGGCCGGCTGCACCACGCGATGCGCGCGATCGGAATGGCCCAGCGCACTGTCGAGATGATGGCGCGGCGCGCGAAAAGCCGCTTCACACAAGGCACGTTGCTGGCCGACAAGCAGTTGGTGCAGGAGTTCGTCGCCGACTCCTACACCGAGCTGACGCCGTTCCGGCTGACCGTGCTGCACGCCGCCTGGCTGATCGACAGCGGTGACGAGCACGGCGCGCGCGCCGAAATCGCGACGTGCAAGATTCTTGCCTCGCAGGTGCTGAAATCGATTGCACTACGGGCTATTCAGGTACACGGCGCGCTCGGACTGACCGATCAGCTGCCGTTGGTCAACGTCCTGATCGGCGGTATCGCGTTGGGCCTGGCCGACGGGCCGACCGAGGCACACAAGGTCAACCTGGCGCGGATGCTGCTCAAGAATGTCGAGGCCGAGAGCGCCGAGTGGCCCAGCGAGATGCTCGACGTGCGCCGCGAGGCGGTCCGCGCCAAATACGGCGCCGCCCTAGTCGGACAGAGCGTTGGCCAGTAGCCGCGTCACCGCGGCCGTCGAGCGTGCGCTCGACGATCGTCAACGGGAGGCGACCGAGGAGGTCGAGCGGATCCTGGCCGCCGCCGTTCGGGTGATGGAACGGGTGGCGCCGGAACCGCCGCGGGTCAGCGACATCGTCACCGAGGCCGGCTCGTCGAACAAGGCGTTCTACCGCTACTTCGCCGGCAAGGACGACGTGATTCTCGCGGTGATGGAACGCGGCGTAGGAATCGTCGTCTCGTATCTGCAACACCAGATGACCAAGGAGCGCACACCGGCGGGCCAGGTGCGACGCTGGATCGAGGGTGCGCTCGCGCAGGTCGCCGACCCGCACCTGATCAGCATGAGTCGTGCTGCTGCCGGCCAGGTTTCGGCCACCACCGACTGGCGGGCCGCCGACGATGCGATCATGCGCCCGTTGCGTGAACTTCTGGTCGGACCGATTACGGCGTTGGGTAGCAACGACATTCAGCGCGATGCCGACGCAGTCTTCTATTGCACGGTGTCGGCGATGCGCCGCTACCTGGATTCGGCGCAGCGGCCCGCGGCGGCCGATGTCGATCATCTGGTGCAATTCTGCCTACGAGGACTGGAGGTCAGCTGATGCGTGCGGTGGTCTGCCATTCCTACGGGCCGCCGGAGGACCTTGTCATCGACGAGGTCGCCGATCCGGTGCCGGGACCGGGACAGCTGGTGGTGCGTGTGCACGCGGCGGCGGTCAACTTCCCCGACGTACTCATGATCGAAGGCAAGTATCAGGTCAAGGCTCCGGTGCCGTTCACCCCGGGTAGCGAGCTCGCCGGAGAGGTCATCGCGGTCGGTG
>CBAAAS010000252.1:0-5330 GCA_964658855.1 uncultured Mycobacterium sp. | reverse complement strand
GTGCTGACGGTGGCGACGGCGGCGCTGCAGTCGCGCTACAACTCGCAGTGGACGTTGGTGATGGCCGCGACGGTGGTGGCGATTGTGCCGTTACTCGTGCTGTTCGTGATGTTCCAGCGGCACATCGTCCGCTCGATCGTGGTCACGGGGCTCAAGTGATCCGGCCGTTCCGCGAAACAGCACCTACGGCTGTGCTTTATGACAAAGCACGACCCTCGCTGCTGTTTCGCGGCCAAAGAAGGCTCAAGTGATCCGGGCGCGGTTCTCCACGCTCGTCGCGTTGGGCTTCGTGCTGATCGCCGCGCTGCTGGGCATCTCGGCGGTGGTCTTGGACGTCACAGCGCGACCGCCCACCGGCAAGACGGTCGTCACCGTCAGGCTGTGGGACGAGCAGGTCGCTGCCGCTTACCGAATGTCGTTCGCGGAGTTCGCCCGAACGCATCCCGACATCGAGGTGCACACCAACGTCGTGTCGTACTCGACCTACTTCACCACGCTGCGCACCGATGTCGCCGGCGGTAGCGCGGACGACATCTTCTGGGTCTCCAACGCGTACCTCGCCGGATACGCCGACAGCGGCCGTCTCATCGACGTCGGGAAAACGCTCGGGCCCAAAGCCGCGTCCGCGTGGGAGCCGTCGGTGGTGCAGCAGTTCACCCGCGGCCAAACACTCTGGGGGGTACCGCAACTCACTGATGCCGGCATCGCCGTGTACTACAACGCGGACCTGCTGGCCGCTGCCGGTGTCGATGCCGCGGACCTTTCGACCCTGCGCTGGAGCCCGAACGCCGACGACACCCTGCGTCCGCTGCTCAACCGGCTCACCGTCGATGCCGATGGACACACCGCGGGCGCATCGGGTTTCGACCCGGCACGGGTCCGGCAGTTTGGTTATAACGCCGCCAACGACGCGCAGGGTATCTACCTCAACTACATCGGGTCGGCGGGCGGCACCTATCAGGCCGGTGACCGCTTCGCCTTTGACAACCCGGGTGCCGTCGAGGCCTTCACCTACCTGGTCAAGCTCATCAACGACGACCATGTCGCGCCGCCCGCTTCGGAGACCAACGACAACGGCGACTTCTCCCGCAACCAGTTCTTGGCCGGCAGGATGGCGCTTTTCCAGTCCGGCACCTACAACCTGGCCACCATCACCGCCCAGGCCAATTTCCGCTGGGGGGTGGCGATGCTGCCCGTCGGACCCAAGGGCCGGGTCAGCGTCACCAACGGCATTGCCGCGGCAGGCAATTCGGCATCGGCCCACCCGGATGCGGTACGCCAGGTATTGGCTTGGCTGGGCAGCACCGAGGGAAACCAGTACATCGGCCGCCGGGGCAGCGCTATCCCTGCCGTCACCGCGGCCCAGCAGGTGTACTTCGATTACTGGCTGACCAAGGGCGTCGACGTCAGGCCATTCTTCACGGTCCTCAACGGTCCTCGGATCGCCGCTCCGGGCGGGGCCGGATTCGCTGCCGGAAATCAAGTTCTCAAATCGTATTTCGACGAGATGTTCTTGGGTCGCAGCGATGTCGCAACGACGCTGCAGCGTGCCGAGGACGCCGCCAACGCAGCCGCACGCCGCTAGCAGGTCAGCGCGGCACCGGCGGGACGTCGAACCAGATCGCGGCGACGCACACCAAAAGAGTTATCGACAAAGCCAACCAGTCAGCAACTTTCGGCCGAGCCGGCATCGCCGAAATCATGCCGATGCCGCCCCGCGCGGTAATGGCGTCACCCATCTCGTCGGCGCGTCGCAATGTCACCGTCAGCGCCGCAGTGAGCAGGTCGACAAGCTCGGCAGCGAGCCGCCGGCGGCGCCCCCTGCGGGTGGTCTCCACTCGTTTGGGCCGCAGCCTGCGCGCCGCATAGAGCACCCGGAACTCCTCGATCAGCATCGGGAATGCCCGTAGGGCCAGTGCGATGGTGACGGCCCACTCGTCGACCGGAATCCGCACCCACCGCAGTGGCCGGCCCAAAGAGGCCACCGCCGGCGCTATTTCAGCGACATTGGTGGTCCACGACACCATTGCCCCCAGTCCCAGCAGGACAATCGACAGCGCCGTGATCCGCAGGAAGTTCAGCAGCCCGCCGAGCCCGACCGATGTTCCGGCCAACTCGATCACCGGACTGCCGCCGGCAAAAGTCGCCGATATGCCACCGAGGGCCAGCAGGACCCACAGCCAGCGCGGAATGGTGGGCAGAGCGCCGCGCGGAATGTGCGCGATCCGTGCTGCTGTCAGCACCAGCCCGGCAACCAGCCCGATCGCGATCCATCCGGGGTAGAACGTCAGCAGCACCGAGATGGCGCCTACGGCCAGCAGTTTGGTGCCAGCCCACAGGTCGTGTACCGCGGAGGTGCCGGGCACTGGACGTAGCAGAACCACCGACCGCGACGGCCGGCGTTCGGATCGTCCGTCAGGCGGCGCGGTAGTCACGACAACCCGCCTGCCGTGGCCGAGACCTCGTGAAGCACCCCATCGCGAAGGTCGAGGGTGCGTGGGCACAGGTCCTCCAAGCCGACGAAGTCGTGCGAGATGACCACCACGGTCAGGCCCTGCTCATGGCGCAGATCCTCGATCAATCGCACCAAGCCGCTTTGCGTTTCGGCATCCAGGCCGGCCAACGGTTCGTCGAGAATGAGCGCGCGCGGAGAGCGGGCCAGCAGACCGGCCAGCACCACCCGGCGCATCTGGCCGCCGCTGAGCTGGTCGATGCGCCGTGTGCCCAACGCGCTGTCCAACCCCACCACGGCCAGGGCGTTGTCGATGCGTTCCCGGTCTTTCAGTGAAATCCCCGCTGCCGAAGCCACTTCCCGATCGACTCGGCTGCGCATCAGCTGCAGTCGAGCCGCCTGGAAGGACAGCGCCACCGCGCCGACCTGCTCGTGCGTGGGCTGACCGTCGAGCAGGCAGTCGCCCGTGGTCGGCACCGTCAGCCCGGCCAATATCCATGCCAGCGTCGACTTTCCAGATCCATTACCGCCATGGATCAACAGCCCGTCGCCCTGGTGGACGGTGAAGTTGATGTCACGCAGTGCAGCCTTGGCCCACGGCGTCCCGCTGTTGTACTCGTGGCTGACGCCGGAGACTTCGAGAATCGCCGGACCGGATTCATGGCCCAATAGCGGCGTCGTCGCAGGCGCGGCCATCGTCTCGACCATGCTGGTGTTGTCCCCGGACTCGCTGAGATTGATTGTGCTGTCTGCAGATTCAGCCTCAGTGCCGTAGTGGGTGATGTGCACCAGCGCCGTGCTGTGCTGCCGCTTCAGGCCGGACAGCACGCCCAGCAGACTTTCGCGGCCCTCCTGGTCGACCATGCTGGTGACCTCGTCGGCGATGATCAATGCCGGCTCGCGCGCCAGCGCCGCCGCGACCGCCAGCCGCTGTAGTTCACCGCCGGACAGGCTGCCGGTGTCGCGTTCGGCATGCGACTCCAGGCCGACTTCGCGAAGCAACTGGGGCACATCGGTCTTGGTGCCCGGCGGCAGACCCCACACCACGTCGTCGGCGACCCGGGTGCCCAACACCTGACTTTCCGGATGCTGCATGACCACCGCGGTGCCGCCCATCCGACCCAGCCCCACAGACCCGGGACGTTCGATGGTGCCTGACGTCGGTTCCCGTCCGGCCAACACCAGCATCAGCGTGGTCTTGCCGGAGCCGTTGGCTCCGGTGATCGCCAGGTGTTCGCCGGCTTTGACCTCCAGGTCGACCGGTCGCAGCGCATCGTGGGAGGTATTCGGGTAGCGGAAGCGGACCCGATCCAACCGCACCGGGACCGGACCCACCGGCGCGCTGTCGAGCGGGGCGTCGAGCTTGTGCACGTCGGGAATGCCGCGCATGCGGTTCAGCACCCGCGACAACGCCCACCATCCGATCAGCGACACGATTGTCAGCGAGACGACACCGTTGGCGAAGATCAGCAGCTGCCAGTAGCGCAGCGCGTGGGCGATGAACCAGTGCAGCCCGTGAGCGGTCGCCTCGAAACCGTTCCCGATGCGAGTGCTGAGCGGAAACGGGTGCTCGATCGCGAAACGGCCGATAGCGGACAGCACGGCAGCGATCCCGTCGATGTTGGCGCTGACGGTGTCGAAGATCAGATTTCGCAGCCGCGAGAGCAACATCAGTGCGCCGACCGCAAAAAGGTTGAACACTGCCCCGGCGATGAGCGAGACCAACAACACCGTCCCGGTGCCGCGGCCTCGGCGTTTGATGACGCCGGTCAGCCCGCCGACATAGGCGCTGTTGCCGACCGTCATCAAGCCGCCAAGGCCTGCGATCAGGAACGCGATCACACCGGCACCGACCGTTCCGGCGATCAGCACGCGAAACCGATAGCGGTAGGCCAGCAACCCCATCGGGACGGTTCCCAGCAGCGACAGGGCCCCGGCGAACGGCACGACGATCGAAATGATCGCCGTCGCCGCGCACAGCGCGGCCATCACCGAAGCCTGCGCGAGCTCGCCAGGACTCAGCGAGCGGGACTCGGCAATCCCGGTCGCTGAGCGAGTCGCGTTCATGTCAACAATTCTGCCAGCACTCACTGGGTGTACCCGCGAGCAAACAATGGGGATTGGATCGAGTTAACAAGACTGAAATTGCCCGGTTCGGGGCCTAGATAGCCTAGCTATGCAACTATATACGCATGACAACATCCGCAGCCACCGAGCGAAGCGCGGCCGGGGAGGCCGTCGCCGGCCTTGGCTCGGATCTGCTCGCCGTCGTCGCACGGCTCAACCGCTATGCCACGCAACGCATCCAGATGCAGTTACCGGCCGCGCAGGCCCGCCTGCTGTCGACGATCGACGCCCACGGCGAGGCACGAATCTGCGATCTGGCAGCGGTGGATCACTGCTCGCAGCCGACGATGACCACGCAGGTACGGCGGCTCGAAGACGCCGGCCTGGTCACCCGGGCCGTCGATCCGGGCGATGCGCGGGCGGTACGCATCAAGATCACCGCCGAGGGCATGCACACGCTGAACCGGGTCCGCGCCGACCGCGCTCGTGCCATCGAGCCGCAACTCGGCGAGTTGAACGAGGCAGACCGGCAGACGCTCGCCGAAGCCGTGACCGTGTTGCGCCGTCTGCTCGACGACTCGGCGCCGGCCCCGCGACCCTGCACACCTCGATAACCGGCTGCCCCGACAGCGTCTAGCCGGCGCTCACGCCCTACGGTCGTTATCAGCGCATCGTGGCGGCTGGATAATGGACTCTCGACTCGAGAATTGGGCGGGAAAAGGGGGTGGCTGCGTTGACGGCAACGTTCGGGCCCCCCTTGATCATCTGGCTGGGCCCGCGCAGATACGCCTTTGCCCCTGGTCGCGACGTC
>CBAAAS010000251.1:0-5330 GCA_964658855.1 uncultured Mycobacterium sp. | reverse complement strand
ATCCGGAAGTAGGCCTGCAGTGGGATGTCGACGTGCACGCCCGGTGGAACGTAGATGAACGATCCCCCACTCCAGACGGCGGCGTTCAACGCCGAGAACTTGTTGTCGCCGGCCGGGATCACCGTGCCGAAGTACTTCTGGAACAGCTCGGGATGCTCACGCAGACCGGAGTCGGTGTCCAGGAAGATAACGCCCAGGGCCTCGAGATCCTCACGGATCGAGTGGTAGACGACCTCTGACTCGTACTGTGCCGCAACGCCAGAGACCAGTCGCTGCTTCTCCGCCTCGGGGATGCCGAGCCTGTCGTAGGTGTTCTTGATGTCGGCAGGAAGGTCGTCCCAGGTGGCGGCCTGCTTCTCGCTGGACCGCACGAAGTACTTGATGTTGTCGAAGTGGATCCCTTCGAGGTCCGATCCCCAGTTCGGCATCGGCTTGCGCTCGAAGATGCGCAGCGACTTCAACCGGTACTGCAGCATCCACTCCGGCTCGTTCTTCTTGTTCGAGATGTCGCGCACCACCGCTTCGGACAGCCCGCGCTGCGCGCTGGCGCCGGCCACGTCGGAGTCCGACCAGCCGTAGCCGTAGCGGCCCAGGGAGGCAATGGTCTCCTCCTGGGTCAGCGTCTCGGCGGGCACAGCCGTCTTGGCGTCCGGGGTGAGAGTCATAGCGACACTCCTTTGGTGCTCGTGATGGCTTCGGCACGGGCTGTGCGCCGAAGTTCAATCGGTGTGGCTTCAGTTGCGGCGAGCGGAACGTGGGTAGTGCAGGCGCAATCCCCGTTGACGATTGTCGCCAGGCGCTGCACGTGGGTACCCAGTACCTCCGCTATCGCCTCCCGCTCGGTTTCGCACAATTCCGGGAACTCCTCGGCGACGTGCGACACCGGGCAGTGATGCTGACAGATTTGCACACCGTGGATCGGCCCCCCCACCTGCGTGGTGGTTGCGACGTAACCGGCTTTGGACAATGCACCGGCGATTCGCCCGGCGGTGGCTTCGATCTCTTCGTCGGCGTCGGAACCGGCCGCCTCGACTCCTGACAGGATCGTGTCGATGCGCTGGCGGGCGAAACGGCGGACCGCATCTTCGCCACCGATCTCCCGCAGTTGGCGCATCGCGGCCGACGCCAGGTCGTCGTAGCTGTGGTCCAGCTTCGCGCGTCCGGTCGCGGTGAGCCGGTACCGCTTGGCCGGACGTCCCCGCCCGGCTTGCTGCCATGGCGCGGCCGGTGCGGACTCGGCTTCACCCATGTCGATCAGCACGTCGAGATGGCGTCGCACCCCAGCCGCGGACAACCCGAGTTGCTCGCCGATCTGCCCGGCGGTGATGGACCCGGACTCCAACAGCAGCCGAATGACGGCGCTGCGGGTCTGACCGTCGTGCGTCGCGGCAGCGGTTGCTGCTTCGACGCTGGGAACGGGGGACGGGAATTTCACAACACCAGTGTGACGCAATTCCGGGAGCGGGTCCAGCAAGGCTACCCTCTGCCGTGGTTGCGCTGGTCACACCTGACCAGTTCGGCAGGCACCCAGGGGCGGCTGGGCACATGGCGGCGACCTGCTGCGCCCGGCTCCGCCGCCCTGGCGATCGCCGCTACGCTGCTGTGATGGCAGACCGCCACCACTCGCTGAGTTCGTCGATCGCCAGCCTGCACGGCGACGAGCAGGCGGTGGGTCAACCCCTGAACAAGTCCGAGCAGCTCGTGCTCGGACGGACTCGAGTATTCGGTGCGACCGGCACTGTTCTGATGGCCATCGGCGCACTCGGCGCCGGAGCACGGCCGGTGGTTCAGGACCCGACGTTCGGGGTCCGGCTGCTCAACCTGCCGTCGCGGATCCAGACGGTGTCGCTGACGATGACCACGACCGGCGCGGTGATGATGGCCCTGGCCTGGCTGATGCTGGGCCGGTTCGCGCTGGGCAAGCGAAGGATGTCGCGGGGCGACCTGGACCGCACGCTGCTGCTGTGGGTGCTGCCGCTGCTGATCGCGCCCCCGATGTTCAGCAAGGACGTCTACTCCTACCTGGCGCAGAGCCGGATCTGCTGGCTGGGCCTGGACCCTTACCGGGTGGGCCCGGCGACCGGCCTGGGTCTCGGTCACGTCTTCACGCTGTCGGTGCCCAGCCTGTGGCGGGAGACCCCGGCGCCCTACGGGCCGTTGTTCTTGTGGATGGGCCGCGGCATTTCCGCGTTGACCGGTGAGAACATCGTCGCCGCGGTGCTGTGTCATCGGGTGGTGGTCCTGCTCGGCGTCGGGCTGATCGTCTGGGCCACACCGCGATTGGCGCGACGCTGCGGGGTGGCCGAAGTCAGCGCGCTGTGGCTTGGGCCGGCCAATCCGCTGCTGATCATGCATCTGGTCGCGGGCATCCACAACGAGGCACCGATGCTGGGGCTGATGCTGGCCGGCACCGAATTCGCGCTGCGCGGTGTCGACTCGACGCGCCCGTTGTGGCCTAGGCCATGGCCGCGAGCCAGTGGCGACCGCGCGGACTGGACGCCGCTGGCCATGCTGCTGATCGGGGCTATTTTGATCGTGCTGTCGTCGCAGATCAAACTGCCGTCGCTGCTGGCACTGGGCTTCGTCACGATGGCGTTGGCCCAGCGATATGGCGGAGGCGTCAAGGCGTTTCTGCTGACCGGCACCTTGATGGCGGCGTTGTCGCTGGCGGTGATGGCGGCCGTCGGCTCGGCCAGCCGGCTGGGATTCGGCTGGATCTACACCCTAGGAACGGCCAACGTGGTGCGCAGTTGGATGTCGCCCCCGACACTGATCGCGCTTGGCACCGGGCAGGTCGGGATCCTGCTGGGTCTGGGCGACCACACCACCGCGGTGCTGTCGCTGACCCGTGGCATCGGCATCCTGATCATCGGCGTCTTGGTCGTCTGGCTGCTGCTGTCAGTCCTGCGCGGCCGGTTGCACCCGGTCGGTGGCCTCGGCGTCGCGCTCGGTGGGACGGTGTTGCTCTTTCCAGTGGTGCAGCCCTGGTACCTGCTGTGGGCGATCATCCCGCTCGCGGCGTGGGCCACCCGGCCGGGTTTCCGGCTCGCGGTGATCATCGTGACGATCGTCGTGGGCATCTTTGGCCCGACTGCCAACGGCGACCGGTTCGCGTTGTTCCAGATCGTGGACGCGACGGTGGCCAGCACCGTTGTCGTGCTGCTGCTGATAGCGGTCACCTACGACCGCCTGCCGTGGCGCCCGCTGCTGGCCGAGGAGCTCACCACCGACGTGGCGAAGGACGACCCGCAACCCACCGATGAGACCCCGCAACCTGATCCGCTGCCCGGCGCTTACGCTCAATCGTCGTGAGCTCAGCATCTGATACCCCTGTGCGGCTCCGCGGGGTGTGCAAGCAGTACGGCTCGGGTGCTGCCGCGACCACCGCCGTCTCCCAACTCGACCTCGAGGTGCACACCGCGGAGGTGCTGGCGCTGCTCGGCCCCAACGGCGCCGGCAAGACCACGACGGTGGAGATGTGCGAGGGATTCGTCCGCCCCGATGCCGGCACCATCGAGGTGCTGGGGCTCGATCCGATCGCGGACAATGCGCGGCTGCGGCCACGCATCGGTGTGATGCTGCAGGGCGGCGGCGGCTATCCCGCGGCCCGGGCCGGCGAGATGCTGAAGCTGGTGGCCTCCTACGCTGCCGACCCGCTCGACCCGCAGTGGCTGCTGGACACGCTGGGCCTGACCGAAGCGGCCCGAACCACGTATCGCCGACTCTCCGGTGGCCAACAGCAGCGACTTGCGTTGGCCTGCGCCCTGGTCGGGCGGCCCGAGTTGGTCTTTCTCGACGAACCCACCGCAGGCATGGATGCGCAGGCCCGAATTCTGGTGTGGGAGTTGATCGATGCGCTGCGCCGCGACGGCGTGACGGTCGTACTGACCACCCATCAGCTCAAAGAAGCCGAGGAACTCGCCGACCGGCTGGTGATCATCGACCACGGGGTGACGGTGGCATCCGGAACGCCGGCCGAGTTGACTCGCAGCGGAGCCAAAGGCCAACTCCGGTTCAGCGCTCCCCCGCGCCTGGACCTTTCCCTGCTGGTGTCGGCGCTGCCGGAGAACTATCAGGCGTCAGAAGCGGCGCCGGGCGAGTATCTGGTGGAGGGCGACGTCGATCCGCAGGTGCTGGCAACGGTCACGGCATGGTGCGCCCAGATCGACGTGCTGGCCACCGATCTGCGGGTGGAGCAGCGCAGCCTGGAGGACGTGTTCCTCGAGCTGACCGGCCGGGAGTTGCGATCATGACCCCGCGCCGACGACGACCAACAGGGCAGTGCGATCCGAAAAGGCTGGCAGGAGCGGCGCAATGACCCAAAGTCCTTTCCCCGCAGGAACCTTCACGCCGAATCCGCGACCGGCCGCAGTCCCCAAGATGCTGGCGGCGCAGTTCGGCCTGGAGCTCAAGCTCCTGCTGCGCAACGGCGAACAGTTATTGCTGACGATGTTCATCCCGATCACCCTGCTGGTCGGTTTGACGCTGCTGCCGTTCGGATCGTTCGGCGACCACCGGGCCGCCACGTTCGTCCCGGCGATCATGGCGTTGGCGGTGATCTCGACCGCGTTCACCGGCCAGGCGATCGCGGTCGCGTTCGACCGTCGTTACGGTGCTCTCAAACGGTTGGGTGCGACGGCGTTACCGGTGTGGGGCATCATCGCCGGCAAATCGGCAGCGGTCGTCACCGTCGTGTTTCTGCAGTCAATCATTCTGGGCGCCATCGGTTTTGCACTCGGTTGGCGACCGGATCCACTGGGCCTGGCGCTCGGCGCGGCGGTGATCGCCTTGGGCACCGCGGTGTTCGCGGCGCTCGGGCTGCTACTCGGGGGCACCTTGCGTGCGGAGATAGTGCTGGCGGTGGCCAACCTGTTGTGGTTCGTGTTCGCCGGACTCGGCGCACTGACCGTCGAATCCGGCATGGTCGGGTCCACGGTCAAGTGGGCGGCGCGGCTGACCCCGGCCGGCGCGCTGACCGAATCGCTCTCTCGCGCAATGAGCCTGTCGGTGGACTGGTTCGGCCTGCTGGTACTGCTCGTATGGGGCACGCTGGCCGGCCTGGCGGCGCTGCGCTGGTTCCGATTCACCTGAGCTCGCGGCACCACCTCACACGGTGATCACACCGCCGGGTTCAAGCGCCACGGTGTCGTAGGGCTCGTCGGCGGCGACGTCGAGGTGGCGGCCCTGCGCGGCAAGCAGCGCCACTGGAGTCGCTGCAATCGTGGCCAGAAGTGCAGCCGCCGCTGCGTAGCGCGCGGTGGCGAACGTGGCCGACAGCAGCGACGTGCTGGCCGGCAAGGTGGTGTGTTGCGCGCGCACCAGCCAGTACG
>CBAAAS010000250.1:0-5343 GCA_964658855.1 uncultured Mycobacterium sp. | reverse complement strand
GATTGTCGGCCCCGACAACAGCATTGAATGCCCCGACGGAACGACGGGGGAGGTGTGGGTACACGGTGAGAACGTCGCGGCCGGCTATTGGGCCAAACCGGAAGAGAGCGAGCGAACCTTCGCCGGCGTGCTGCCTACGCCGTCGAGTGGGACGCCGGAACGACCGTGGCTGCGGACCGGGGACCTCGGCCTCCTCTGCGAAGGCGAACTGTTCATCGTCGGCCGCATCAAAGACCTGCTGATCTTGTATGGGCGTAATCACGCGCCGGACGATATCGAGGCGACGATCCAGGAAATAACCAGAAGCCGCGTCGCGGCGATATCGGTTTCAGAGGGTGGCACCGAAAAGCTGGTCACCATCATCGAATTGAAGAATCGGGGCGAATCACCTGCCGAGGTCTCAGAACATCTCGATGCCGTTCGCCGCGACGTCGCCTCGGCGGTATTCAATGCGCACGGTCTCAGCATCGCGGATCAGGTGATGGCCGCTCCAGGTTCGATCCCGATCACGACCAGCGGCAAGGTCCGGCGCGCGGCGTGTGTCGAGCAGTACCGGCAGGGCCAATTTGCCCGGCTGGATTCCTAGGCCACCTGGCGCGACGGGGTAACAAACGTGTGGAGTTCGGTGGTAGTGCTGGCGCTTCCGATAGCGCTGGACCCGGTGCGTCTCGGCGTCAACCTCCTCCTGATTTCCAGGCCGCGGCCCGCCCAGAATCTTCTCGTCTACTGGGTCGGTTGCGTGCTGGCGAGTGTGGTTCTCCTGGTCGTCCCGATCCTGGTCCTGCACTTCACCCCGACCTTTTCGACACTTGTGCATGACTTGGCCAACCCGGCGACGACGGCCAGCTCCACCGTCCGTCAGGCGCAAATCGTCATGGGCGCGATCGCTCTCTCTGTCGCCGCAGTCCTGGCGGTGCGGATATGGGTGCGTCAGCGTGCGCCGTTGCCGTCGGGGGGCGCCGGCACCTCGACAATGGTCGCGGACCACGACGCGTCGAACCCGATCGCGCGGCTGCTGGCCCGCGGCGGCCGGAACCAGGATGGCAGTTCCGGATCCGGTGTCCACCGTCTGCTCGGCCGCGCCCAGGACGCGTGGGAAAGCGGTGCCTTGTGGGTCGCGTTCGTGATCGGCTTCTGGGCCGGACCCAATCCGTCCCTGGTGATATTCGCGCTGACCACGATCCTGACCTCGGGAGCCGCGATCGGTATGCAGCTTGCGGTCGCCGTCGCATTCGTCGTTGAGACGCTTGCGGTTGTCGAGATCGTCCTGATCGCCAACCTGGTCTCGCCGACCAGGACGCAGGCGTTCCTGCGGGTGCTGCACGACTGGGTGCGGGCTCGCCGTCAGCAGGTGCTGGCCGTCATGCTCGCGCTGATCGGCCTGGCGCTGATCGCGCAGGGCACCGGCAGGCTGTGAGCCGGCGGCCGACCGCCGCTCTCTCGAGTTCGCCGCCAACCAGAATCCTTGGTCATATCATCAGGGGATGAGCGCCGGCGGCCTTGACACTGTGGCTTCGCGGGCCTTCACCGACGAGGAATCGGCCCGCTACCGCGCCGCCGGCTGGTGGTCCGACTTGACGCTGTCGCACGCGGTGGCCCGCAACGCCGACCAGGCCCCAGATCATCTCGCCTACATCGACCACTACGGCTCGTCGTTGACGTGGCGTCAATTCGACCATGCCGCAACTGCTTTAGCGGAGCAGTTGTCCGGTGCCGGTATCGCGCGAGGTGACCGGGTCGCGGTATGGCACGGCGACTCGGCCGCCATTCATGCGCTCTTCGTCGCCGTCGAGCGCTGCGGGGCGATCGTCGTCGGCATCGGCGCGCGGGCCGGCACCCGTGAGGTTGCCGCGATCATGCACAGCTCGCAACCGAAGATGCTGGTCAGCGATGCGCCGCGGGCCGATGACGCGATCCGCGCGGCTGCGGCAACCTCGACTCTCTCGGTGCCGGTGGTGGTGCTGACCCAAGGTGTCGGGGGACTGCGACTGGATCTCGAGGCGGCGCCGGCGGCGTTGCGGGCCGGCCACCCGCTCGGATCCGACGACGTGTTCTTGATCAACTCGACTTCCGGGACAACCGGGTTGCCCAAGTGCGTGGTGCACACCCAGAACCGCTGGTATTACTTCCATCAGAAAGCGGTCGCCAACGGGCACCTGACGGCGGACGACATCGTTCTGCCCGTCATCCCCATGCCGTTCGGGTTCGGGATTTGGACCAGTCACACCACGCCGATCTTCCTGGGTGCGACTGCGGTCATCCTCGATCGCTTCAGCGCGCGAGCGACGTGTGAGGCGATTGCCGAACATCGGGTCACCGTGTTGTGTTGTGTCAGTACGCAGTTGACCATGCTGATCGCCGACAGCGCATCCCGGGACTACGACCTGAGTTCGTTGCGCGTCGTGTTCACCGGCGGGGAGTCGCTCCCGTACCGGCCGGCAACAGAATTCGAGAAGCTCACCGGGGCAACGATTCTGCAGTTCTACGGCTCCAACGAGACCGGCATACTGAGCGCCACCACGCTGAACGACGCTCAGCCACATCGGCTGCGGACGGCCGGCCGGATCGTTCCCGAGATGTCAGTCCGCCTGTTCGACGGTGACCGCGACGTCACCGAGGTCGGCCGCGGACAGCCAGCGTGTCGTGGGCCTGCGACCAGTCTGGGTTACCTCGGTGGAACTGACCACGACACGTTGTTCACCCCCGACGGCTGGATGCGGATGGGCGACATCTGCGAGATCGACGCCGAGGGCTACCTGAGCGTCACCGGCCGCACGTCGGATTTCATCCTGCGTGGCGGCAAGAACATCAGTGCGGCCCAAGTCGAGGATGCCGCGACCACGCACCCCGCAATCGCTGTCGCGGCGGCGGTGGCGATGCCCGATCCGCTCTTCGGCGAAAAGGTTTGTCTCTACGCCGAACTTGTCGAGTCCCAGACGATCGACCTGCCGAGTCTGGCCGCGTACCTTGTGGCTGCAGGTGTTTCTAAGGAACTGCTGCCCGAGCGACTCATCGTGGTCGACGAGTTGCCGCGATCGTCTGGCGGCAAGATCGCCAAAGGCCGGCTGCGCGAAGACATTCACGCCAGGATGGAGGCCCACCATGAACCCCCCTGATGCTCGCCGAGGTGGCCTGGAGGTGTGGGCGCCGTCGGTGATTCCGCCGATCGGCGTCGACCTGTCCAGTGAGCAGTCGCTCGCGATCGCGTTCCGCCACCTGGCAGAAATCGGGTTCGCCGAGAACCTGGCCGGGCACATCACCTGGCAACCGGATGGACAGACCGACATGTTCGTCAATCCGTGGGGACTCTGGTGGCAGGAGATCACTGCCTCGGACATCTGCGTTGTCGACGCGGATGCGCGGGTCGTCAACGGCCGTTGGGATGTCACGCCGGCCATCCACATCCACACCGAACTGCATCGCGTTCGCGACGACGCACGGGTGGTCATCCACAACCACCCGTATTACGTGTGCGTGCTCGCCGCGCTGGGCAGGCTGCCGGAGTTGCTGCATCAGACCGGTTCGCTGTTTCTGGACGACCTCTGCATGGTCGATACGTACGACGGCGAGATCGACAGCGCAACGCGCGCAGCCGATCTCGCGGCCCGGATCGGGGCGGCGAATCTCACCATCCTGGCCAATCACGGTGTCATCGCCACCGGCCGCAACCTGGCCGAAGCCGTTTACCGCGCCGCATCCATCGAACGAGTATGCAAGCTCGCCTACGACGTGATGCTCACGGGCAAGGAGCCTGCGCAGATGAATTGGTCGGACATGGCAGGCATCCAACGATCACTGATCGAAAGGGCCGCGGACTTCTACTGGGCGGGCGCTGCCCGCCTCACCATCAAGGCCGATCCTGCGGTACTGAGCTGAGCGGATTGCAATGAAATCGATCGACGAACTGGCCGGCAACCTGAGCTTTACAACGGCCAAAACCGGCGAGGAACGATCGGTCACGTTGCTACCCGATCCACCCCGGGCCTCGCGCCGCTACACATTGATCTCCGTCGATGACCACATCGTCGAACCGCCGGACACCTTCACCGGTCGTCTGCCGCAGCGGTTTGCCGATCGGGCTCCGAAAGTGGTCGATACCGACGATGGTGGCCAAACCTGGGTCTACGACGACCAGGTGCTGCCCAATGTCGGATTCAACGCAGTCGTCGGGCGGCCGGTGTCCGAGTACGGTTTCGAGCCGGTGCGCTTCGACGAGATGCGCAAGGGTGCTTGGGATATCGGCGAGCGCGTCAAGGACATGGACCTCAACGGCATCTACGCGTCACTGAATTTTCCGTCGTTTCTCCCGGGTTTCGCCGGTCAACGGCTGCAGCAGGTGACCAAGGACCGCGATCTGGCCCTGGCCTCGGTGCGGGCCTGGAACGACTGGCATCACGACGTGTGGGCCGGCTCGTATCCCGGCCGGATCATCCCCTGCCAATTGCCCTGGCTGCTGGATCCTGAACTCGGCGCACAGATGATCCGCGAGAACGCCGAGCGGGGCTTTCATGCTGTCACGTTCAGCGAGAACCCCTCGATGCTCGGATTGCCGAGCATTCACTCGGGCCACTGGGATCCGATGATGGCCGCGTGTGCGGAGACCGGGACCGTCGTGAACCTGCACATCGGATCGTCGGGCTCATCACCGTCGACAACCGACGACGCACCGCCGGATGTGCAGGGCGTGCTGTTCTTCGCGTACGCCATCTCGGCGGCCGTCGACTGGTTGTACTCCGGGCTGCCCAGCAGATTCCCAGACTTGAAGATCTGTTTGTCCGAGGGCGGAATCGGCTGGGTCGCCGGACTATTGGATCGACTCGACCACATGCTCAGCTATCACGCGATGTACGGCACCTGGGCCGCGCTGGGGGAGTGCCTGACCCCGGCCGAGGTGTTCACGCGCAACTTCTGGTTCTGCGCCGTGGAAGACAAGTCCTCATTCGTTCAGCACGATCGGATCGGCGTCGACAACATCATGCTGGAAGCCGACTACCCGCACTGCGACTCGACTTGGCCGCACACCCAGGACACCGTGCACGAGCAGATCGGTGACCTACCGTCGCATCTGATCCGAAAGTTCACCTGGGAGAACGCATCACGGCTCTACAACCACCCGGTGCCGGTCGACGTTCAGCGGGATCCCGAGTTGTTCTGAGAGACGTCCGCGTATCACACGTGTGGTAGCCAGCCCGACCACGAAGGTGAGAGGACGAACCCCCGTCCCTGCGGGTCCTTGCACGCGGTCGTCTTCTTGTCGTCGACCCCGCAGCTCACACCGAACACCGTGAGGGTATGGAAAGGCGGCAGTACCTGCCTCCGCCCCACATCATCAGCGGTCCTTGC
>CBAAAS010000249.1:0-5361 GCA_964658855.1 uncultured Mycobacterium sp. | reverse complement strand
ACGCCGAGTTGCTGGGCGACCGCGACCAGCGGCGGAATGTTGTCCCCGGGATGGGAGTAGTCGGCGGCCAGAAAGGTGTCGTGGTAGTCGAGTTCGCGAACAGCGACGCCGTTGGCCCAGGCGGCCCACTCGGCGGAGTAGCTGCCGTCGACGCCGAACACCCTGGCGCCCGGCCTGCCCGGTGCAGCCGGGAAAGACAAAGCCTGATGACGGGCGGCGGTGACCGTTCGCCTCAACACGGCAGCGGCGCTGACTGCCGCGTTGTCGATGATCCGGTTGACCACCATCGCCACCGTGTCCGTCGGCACCGCGATCGGGTCGGCGGCGACCTGCGCGATCTTGTAGGCGAGGTGATCGGCGACCGGAAAGTCGTCGGCGCTGCGGTGCGTCCGGACCGAGTGGATCAGGCTAGTCAGCCTGCTTGACCGGCGGTCGGTAGAACAGCGCGAGCTGACCGAACGCGCCGCCGATGCCCAGCAGCAGCGAACCGAGCAGTCCGTGCCAGCCGGGGTGGAACAGCTGGGGCCCGAAGATCTGGTAGTCCAGGCTGAGTCTCCCGGGGCCCGTGGTCGCGATCGCCACCGCCGTGACGGCCAGGATCAGGTTGTACTCCCAGCCCTCTTTGACGATGAAGAAGCCGTTGTGGCGATGCACAGTCCACGCCGCGACCAGCATCAACGCCACAAATCCGGCGGCGGGGATCGGCGTGAGCAGGCCCGCGGCCAAGCCCAGTCCGGCGGCGATCTCGGTGCTCGCGGCGACGACGGCCTGGAACTTGCCGTACTTCATCCCGATGCTTTCGAACCAGCCCGCGGTTCCGGGTATCCGTCCGCCACCGAAGAATTTGTTGTAACCGTGGGCAGCCAGCGTCAAGCCCAGCACCAGCCGCAGAATCAGCAACCCGACGTCAGAGGCATCATTCATAGACGTCAACCTAGATCATCGGGTAGGCACGGGATAGGCAGAGGTATCCTGCCAGCCGCACCCGACGTAAAAGGAGTGACCCATCAAGATTGCGATCATTGGAGCGGGCAACGTCGGCCGCACGCTCGGTGCGGCGTGGCGCAGCGGCGGCCACGACGTCAGTTTCGGCGTCCGCAATCCCGACGACCCGAAGTACGCATCGCTGGGATCCGTGCACACCAACGAAGACGCCGCCTCGGCAGCCGAGGTCGTCGTGCTGTGCACGACCTGGCAGGGCACCCAGGAGGCCGTGCAGAGCTGCGGAGACCTCGTCGGCAAGGTCGTCATCGACGCCACCAACCCGCTGTCCCCCGACTTCAGCACGCTCGAGGTCGGATTGACGTCGTCGGGCGCGGAGCAGGTCGCCGGTTGGGCGCAAGGGGCACGGGTCTGCAAGGCGATGAATCAGATCGGCGCCCCGATGATGGATCACCCGCAGTTGGCCGGCACCCCGGTGATGTTCGTCTGCGGCGATGACGACCAGGCCAAGTCGGTGACGGCCGGGCTGGTCGGCGAACTGGGCTTCGAAACCGTCGACGCCGGCGACCTGACCCTGGCCCGGCTGCTGGAGCCCTACGCGCTGCTCTGGATCCACCTGGCCCTGCGTCGCGGTTTCGGTACCGGCTTCGGATTCGGCCTGCTGCGCGGTCGATCCTGAACATTCGGATGTCCACACGGCCGGTGATACTGCTGGACGGCGCCGCCTCGGCTCCGCCCGAAGTTCTGGGCCATAAGGCGCACGGGATCGACATGATGCGCCGTAACGGGCTGCCGGTGCCGCCGGCGTTCTGCATCACCGCCGAGGTGAGCGCGCGTTATCGCGCCGAGCCTGCAGCGACCATCGACGCGATCTGGGATGACGTGCGTGACCGAATGCGCACCTTGGAAGCCGCGACCTCGCGGACCTTCGGACACGGGCCGCGTCCGCTGCTGGTCAGCGTGCGCTCCGGCGCTGCGGTCTCGATGCCCGGGATGATGGACACGCTGCTCGATCTCGGTTTCAGCGATGCCGTCGAAAGCGCTTTGGCTGCCGAAGGTTCGGCAGAGTTCGCCCGCGACTCGCGGCGGCGCTTCACCGAGTCGTACTCGCGGATCGTGACCGGCCCGACGCCCGACGATCCGTACCAGCAGTTGCGCGCCGCGATCGAGGCGGTTTTCGCCTCGTGGGACTCGCCGCGAGCCGCCGCCTACCGCTCCCACCACGGGCTCGACGATCGCGGTGGCACCGCGGTGGTGGTACAGGCGATGGTCTTCGGCAACCTGAATTCCAATTCCGGAGCCGGGGTGATGTTTTCGCGCAACCCTATGACCGGCGCCGATGCTGAATTCGGCGAGTGGCTGTCCGGCGGACAGGGTGACGACGTGGTGTCGGGCACAGTCGACGTCGAGCCCATCGCCGCACTCCGTGACCGTCTGCCGGCCGCCTATGACGAATTAGTCCGCGCTGCACAGTCATTGGAGCGATTGACGGCGGACGTGCAGGAGATCGAGTTCACCATCCAAGACGGCACGCTCTGGCTGTTGCAGACCCGGGCTGCGAAGCGCTCGGCGCAAGCCGCGGTGCGCCTGGCGTTGCAACTGCTGAGCGGCGGGCTGATCGACGAAGCCGAGACGCTCCGACGGGTGACGCCTGCACATGTCGAGGCGCTGCTACAGCCGTCTCTGCAACCGGAAAAGCGGTTGACTGCAAAACTTTTGGCTACCGGTCAACCAGCCGGCCCGGGCATCGCCTCGGGGCGGGCTTACACCGATGTCGACGCGGCGATCGAAGCCGCCGGCAGCGGCGAAGACGTCATCCTGGTACGCAACCACACCAGCCCGGATGACATTCACGGCATGCTGGTCGCCCGTGGAATCGTCACCGAGACCGGGGGTGCCACCAGCCACGCCGCGGTGGTCAGCCGCGAGCTTGGCCGGGTGGCCGTGGTCGGCTGCGGCAGCGGGGTCGCCGAGTCACTGGCCGGCAAGCTGGTCACCGTCGACGGCAACACGGGCGAAGTCCGCTCCGGGAGCCTGCCGCTGTCCGCGTGGTCCGAGGACAACACTCCCGAACTGCTCGAATTGGCTGACATCGCAAGGCGAATCAGCCCACTGCGGGCGCATTCCGGCGGCGACTACCCCCGACTGGAGCTGCACTCCGAGGCCGCGGTGCGTACCGCGCTGGCCAGCGGACACAGCGATGTGGTTTCCGCCAGTCCGCTGTTGGCGATGCTAGCGGCGATCCGAGTCTCGTCTTGACCGAACTTGCTGTGCTGCAGTCGGTTCGGCTGAAGGGGCGGATCAGCCGGGACGATCTGGCCGCGACACTGGGCTCCGAAGATGTTGGCCTGGCGGTCAACGATTTGGTTGAGGCGGGTCTGTTGGTCGACGGACCGACGCTGCGCATCAGCCCCAAGGGCCGCACGCGTCTCGAGGAGTTGCTGACGGCCGAGCGGGGGGACGTTGACGCGGCTGCTGTGCTGGCCGCTTATGGTGAATTTCGTTCCGTCAATCACGAATTCAAGGCGCTGGTCACCGACTGGCAGCTCAGGGGCGGTCAGCCGAACCCCCACGATGATCCCGAATACGACGCCGCCGTGCTGGCCCGCCTCGACGAGGTCCACCACACGGTGGTGCCTCTTGTAAACGCCGCGGCCGCCGAGCTTCCGCGACTGGGCCGCTACGCGGCGAAACTGCAGACAGCGCTGGACCGGGTACACGCCGGGGAGACGATGTGGCTGTCCCGGCCGCTGATCGACTCCTATCACACCGTCTGGTTCGAACTGCACGAAGAGCTCATCCTGGCCGCGGGCCTGACCCGCGAAGCCGAAGACGCATAACCGATTTCGTTTACAGCTCCGCGTCCAGTCGGGCAATGTAGTCGTCGATATCGCTGATCGCCGACTCGGCCGCATGCACGCTGACCGTCACGGTGTCCCCCATGCCCCAGACGCCGTGGGTTAGGCCTATCACCGATGAGAGCCCCGGAAACACTGCGGTCAGCAGCACGGGAGCAGCACCGAACTTCAAGTCGGCGGGAACGCGATAAATGCTTGACACAACCGTGTTTCCGGCGACCTGTGCTGGCTGGACCTCAGGATCGAACAGGCTGGCACCCCAGCGCAGCAGCGGAGCCGGCGTCGCGGCGAAGGCCCGATCCGCCGCCCTAAATGCGGGATGCTCTGAGCGGAGGCGGGCATTGGTCAGGTCGGTGGCGATTTTTTCGACCCGCGCCTGCAGATCCAGGTGCGGATACAGCCCGACCGTGGCGTTGGCAAAGTGGTTATGCGCATGAGGCACACCGGGTTTGGCCATCGTCACTTCGGCTACCGGCGACGAGGCCACATCGCCCAGGTAGCCGGAGAGTGCCCCGGACACGGCCGCCAGGACCGCGACAGTGGCCGTGGGCCCGCTCAGCTGCGAGCGGTGCCGCACCAGCGTACGCATGGGGCGGGCGCCCGTCGGGTGAGTGTTGGTGGACAGCGCCGGCTGCGGTCCGATCGCGGGCGGCAGCAGCCCTGCGTGGGTATCGCTGACCAGCCTGCGATGGGCGCGCGCCGCGTCAAATGCAAGCCAGGGCAGGAACCTTCGGGACTCAGACACCACGTCGGGCACCGGAGTCTCGCGGCCGAACAGCCAGGCGGCCATGGCCAACGCCCGCGGACCGTCCGACAGCGCATGCGCGAACTGCATGACCGCGACCGTGGCCGGTCCGGTGCTGCCGGCGACATCCTGCACTGGGCCGAACAGGTGCATGCGCCACGGCGCCCGGCGGATGTCGAGTTGGTCATCGAAGAGCCGGCCGACGGCGTCCAGGCAGCCCTGCCAGGTGTCGTCGTCGAGGTGGTGGCGCACGATCCGGTCGGCCTCGACGGTGGTCGGTACCCAGCACGGGTAAGTCAACCGCGATCCGTCCTCGACGCGGACCGTCAGGGCTCGGCAATTTTGCGCCCTACTGCGGACCTCGTCGGCAGCGTGCTCGAAATCGGTTGGTAGACCGTCGAATGCATAAAGCAAGAACTCATCGCTGGGGATCTTGGCCGACATCCAGTAGAACTGCGCGTCGATCGCAGTCATCCGGTTCGGCATCTCAGCATCCTATGGATCCACAGTCGGACCGTTATCCACAGCTGGCAGATCGTGGGTGTCGCGGGGTCGGTCCCGGTCGGTATCATTCGAACATGCGTTCTAGTAGTCGTGAAGGGATCGTCGAGGTCCTCGACGCGCTCGAAGCCGGCTACAAGCGCGCCCTGGACCTGACCTTCGACGTGTTGACCACCCCTGAGCGGCTGCGGGTGTTGGAGCGGTTCGAAGGTTTCCGACGGCAGCAGCCGGCGATCGAACACGCGCTGATCACCGAGCTGGCCGGCATGCTGCACCGGCAGATACTGGATGCCGTCGAGTCGCTGCCCGATGCGC
>CBAAAS010000248.1:0-5363 GCA_964658855.1 uncultured Mycobacterium sp. | reverse complement strand
CGCCGACGCGTCGGCGTCCGCCGCCGCGTTGATCGGTATCGCCGACCCCGAGCGGCCGCTGCATGTCGGTGCGCTGCTGGGCAATACCCCCGAGATGCTCACCGCGATGGCCGCGGCAGCACTCGGCGGCTACGTGTTGTGCGGGATCAACGACACCCGTCGCGGGGCGGCACTGGCCAAGGACATCACCCGCGCGGACTGCCAGATATTGCTCACCGATCCCAGCCATCGCGCGCTGCTCGACGGCCTGGATCTACCGGGCGTGCGCGTCATCGACGTCAGCGGCGACGAGTGGTCGCAGCTGCTCGGATCGGCCGGCCCGCTGGTGCCGCATCGCGAAGTCGTTGCCACCGACACTCTGATGATGATCTTCACCTCGGGGACCAGCGGTGAGCCCAAGGCCGTCCAAATCACGCATCTGACCGTTATCTTCGCCGGCGCCAACCTGATTGACCGATTCGCCGTCGACGGGACCGGCGTCTGCTATCTGTCCATGCCGCTGTTCCACTCCAACGCGTTGCTCGCCGGCTGGAGCGTCGCCGTCGGTTCCGGTTCGGCAATGGTGCCGGCCACCTTCTCGGCGTCGCGGCTGCTGTCCGATCTACGCCGCTACGGCGCCACCTACATGAACTACGTCGGCAAGCCGTTGGCCTACGTGCTGGCCACGCCGGAGCAGCCCGACGACGCCGACAACCCGCTGCGCGTCGCATTCGGCAACGAGGCGAGCGATCGCGACATCGCGGAATTCAGCCGGCGTTTCGACTGCACGGTGTGGGACGGCTTCGGCTCCAGCGAAGGCGCGATCATCATCACCCGCGAAGACGGCTGCCCACCCGGCTCGCTCGGCCGCGGCTTCCCGGGCGTCGGCATCTTCAACTCCGAGAGCCTTGCCGAATGCGCGGTGGCCGCGTTCGACGACGACGGCGCACTGACCAACCCCGACGACGCGATCGGCGAATTGGTGAACACCACCGGCGCCGGCCTGTTCGCCGGTTACTACAACGACAAGGACGCCACCGATGCGCGACTGCGCAACGGCATGTTCTGGTCCGGCGACCTGGCCTACCGAGACGCCGACGGCTGGATCTACTTCGCCGGACGCAGCGGTGACTGGTTGCGGGTCGACGGGGAGAACATGACCACCGCGCCCATCGAGCGGATTCTGCAGCGGCTCCCGGCGATCAGCCAGGTCGCGGTGTACGCGGTAGCGGATCAGCAGGTGGGGGATCAGGTGATGGCCGCGCTGGTGCTGGTGGACGGCGCCGAGCTGCGACCGACGGACTTCCGTGAGTTTCTGGCCGCCCAGCCGGATCTCTCGCCGAAAGCCTGGCCGCGGCACGTCTGGGTCACCGACACGCTGCCCACCACCGCCACCAACAAGATCCTCAAACGTCAGCTCAGCGCCCACGGCAGCAACCCGCCCGGCGGCCTGCTGTGGACCAGACCCGGCCGCGACACCCGATACGCCGATGTCGACCGCTCGGTGAACGCGCAGGTCAGCCCGGGTTAGCGGCGACGGCTGCGCGGGAATGCGTGGGCGACGGCGGGCGTTTAGGGACATAGCGGCTGAGCTGGCATAATCAACAGCCGACGTTCAGGTTCCGGTTCACGTCAGATTTCTCAGCACGATCTGGCGACCCGGCGACCGACTACTGAAGAGGACACCATGAAAGCTGACATTCATCCCGCCTACGGCGAGACCACCGTGGTCTGCGGTTGCGGAAACACCTTCCAGACGCGTAGCACCAAAGAGAACGGCCACATCGTGGTCGAGGTCTGCTCGCAGTGCCACCCGTTCTACACCGGTAAGCAGAAGATTCTGGACAGCGGTGGCCGGGTTGCGCGCTTCGAGCGGCGCTACGGCAAGCGCAACGCCGGCGCGGAGCAGGAAGCTTCGGCCGACAAGTAGCACGATCGACGCCCGTACTGTCGCGATAATCGCGCAGGGCGGGCGTCGTTTCATGTGTGGAAGAGTCCAGCGAGGAGGTGAGCATGGCGCAGGGCGTGCACGCGATTGACGCAATGGCGGCCGAGCATGCCGACCTCGAGCGTCAGCTCTCCGATCCCGAACTGCACAGCGATGCCGCCAACGCGCGCAAGGTCGGACGCCGATTCGCCCAGCTGTCCCCGATCGTGGCGACTCACCACCAGCTCACCGCGGCCCGCGACGATCTGGAGACCGCGCGCGAACTGGCAGTCGACGACGCGTCGTTCGCCGACGAGATCGTCGAGCTGGAAACCCGGGTCGATGAGTTGGAGACCAAACTCAGCGACATGCTGGCGCCACGAGACCCGCACGACGGCGACGACGTGGTGCTCGAAGTCAAATCCGGTGAGGGCGGCGAAGAATCGGCGTTGTTCGCGGCGGACCTGGCCAGGATGTACATCCGCTATGCGGAACGGCACGGCTGGACCGTGACGGTCCTGGATGAAACCTACTCCGACTTGGGCGGCTACAAAGACGCGACGCTGACGATCGCCAGCAAAGGCAACTCGTTGGACGGCGTGTGGTCGCGGCTGAAATTCGAAGGTGGGGTGCACCGCGTACAGCGCGTGCCCGTCACCGAATCCCAAGGCCGCGTACATACTTCGGCGGCCGGCGTTCTGGTGTATCCCGAGCCCGAAGAAGTGGGCGAGGTCCAGATCGACGAATCGGATCTGCGAATCGACGTCTACCGGTCCTCCGGTAAGGGCGGCCAGGGCGTGAACACCACCGACTCCGCGGTGCGAATCACCCACCTGCCCACCGGTATTGTCGTCACCTGCCAGAACGAGCGGTCGCAGTTGCAGAACAAGGCCCGCGCGATGCTTGTGCTCGCAGCCCGCATGCAGGCGTTGGCGGAGGAGCAGGCGTCCGCCGACGCGTCAGCAGACCGGGCCAGCCAGATCCGCACCGTGGATCGCAGCGAACGCATCCGCACCTACAACTTCCCGGAAAACCGGATTACCGACCACCGAATCGGTTACAAGGCGCACAATCTCGATCAGCTTCTGGACGGTGACGCCGACGCATTGTTCGACGCCCTGGGCGCCGCCGACAAGCAGTCCCGGCTGCAACGGGCATGACAACCCGACTGCGTTGCGCGATCGACTCGGCGACAACGCTGCTCGCGGAAGCCGGGATCGATTCGGCACGCTACGACGCGGAGGAACTGGCCGCGCATTTGGCCGGCACCGAACGTGGGCGGCTGGCACTGCTCGCGTCACCCGATGACACCTTCTTCGACCATTACCGGGACTCGGTAGCCGCGCGATCACGCCGGATTCCCTTGCAGCACCTGATCGGCACCGCCGCCTTCGGGCCGTTGACGTTGTCTGTCGGACCCGGTGTGTTCATCCCGCGACCGGAAACCGAGTCGATGCTGGAATGGGCTACCGCGCAACGCCTTCCGGATTCCCCGCTGATCGTCGATCTGTGCACCGGGTCAGGTGCACTGGCGCTCGGTCTGGCGCGGCACTGGCCGGCGGCCCGCGTGATCGGGGTCGACGACTCCGACACGGCGCTGGACTACGCGCGGACAAACTCCGCCGGCACGCCGATGGAGTTACTGCATGCCGACGTCACCGCGCCCGGCGTCCTGAGTCAGCTCGACGACCAGGTCGACCTGCTGGTATGCAACCCGCCCTACGTTCCCGATGGCGCCGAGCTCGAACCTGAAGTGCTCGACCATGATCCGTCGCATGCGGTGTTCGGCGGACCAGATGGAATGGCGGTGATCACCGCGCTGGTCGGGCTGGCTGGACGACTGCTACGCCCCGGTGGCCTGTTCGCCGTCGAGCACGACGACACCACGTCTGCGCGGACCGTCGAACTGATTTGCGGCACAGCGTTGTTCGACGATGTCGTACCCCGATCCGATCTCACCGGACGGCCGCGATTCGTCACGGCCCGCCGCGCGGACGGCCGCTCATGAGTGACACTTTCGACTGCACTGACTCCGAACAGCGTACGCGCGCAATCACATCGGCGGCCGCCGCGGTGAAAAACGGCGGCCTGGTGGTTCTGCCGACCGACACGGTGTACGGCCTGGGCGCCGACGCGTTCAACAGCACGGCGGTGGCCGCGCTGCTGGCCGCCAAGGGTCGCGGTCGTGACATGCCGGTGCCGGTGCTGGTCGGGTCGTGGCACACCATCGACGGCCTGGCGTTGTCGGTGTCCACCTCGATGCGCAACTTGGTCCGCGCGTTCTGGCCCGGTGCGCTGAGTCTGGTGGTTCGCCAAGCGCCGTCGGTGCTATGGGATCTCGGCGACGCCCGCGGCACGGTGATGCTGCGGATGCCGCTGCACCCGGTCGCCATCGAATTGCTGCGCGAGGTCGGACCGATGGCGGTCTCCAGCGCCAACATCTCCGGAAGCCCGCCGGCGGTGGACGCAACGCAAGCCCGCGAGCAGCTCGGCGACCTCGTCGACGTCTACCTGGATGGCGGCCCCTCGGCGCAGCAAGCAGCCTCGACCATTCTGGATTTGACCGCTGCCGAGCCGCGCATCCTGCGGTCCGGCCCGATCAGCGCCGAGCGGATCGCCGAGGTGCTCGGCGTGGACACCGGGAGCCTCACCGGCTGAGCGGTCGGGCAGCTCAGATCGATCTCAGGGCAGTGCAGTACGGTTTTTCGGATGGTCAGCGGTGCCGACAACCTCGCCGGCGGTTTGCTCGCCTTGGCTGATCGCGGCGCCGGCGTCCCGTTGCGCGAACTCGCACTCGTCGGACTGACCGCCGCGATCGTCACCTACTTCACCACCGGACCGGTGCGGGTGCTGGCGACTCGGCTGGGAGCGGTGGCCTACCCGCGCGAGCGCGATGTGCATGTGACGCCGACGCCGAGAATGGGCGGCCTGGCGATGTACATCGGCGTGGTCGCGGCGGTGTTCCTGGCTTCGCAACTTCCCGCACTCACCCGCGGTTTCGTCTATTCGACGGGCATGCCCGCAGTGGTGCTGGCGGGTGGGCTGATCATGGGCATCGGCCTGATCGACGACCGCTGGGGCCTGGACGCGCTGACGAAGTTCGCCGGCCAGATCACCGCGGCCAGCGTGCTGGTGACGATGGGCGTCGCATGGAGCGTCCTCTATATCCCGCTGGGCGGGGTGGGAACGATCGTGCTGGACCAGGTGTCGTCGATTCTGCTGACGCTGGCGTTGACCGTGTCGATTGTCAACGCGATGAACTTCGTCGACGGACTCGATGGGCTGGCCGCCGGGTTGGGCATCATCACGGCGTTGGCGATCTGTATGTTCTCCGTCGGTCTGCTGCGCGATCACGGCGGCGACGTGCTGTTCTACCCGCCCGCGGTCATCTCGGTGGTGCTGGCCGGAGCCTGTCTGGGTTTCCTGCCACACAACTTCCACCCAGCCAAGATCTTCA
>CBAAAS010000247.1:0-5365 GCA_964658855.1 uncultured Mycobacterium sp. | reverse complement strand
GCACCCCACCGCGGTTGGAGGGTTGCCGGCCAGCGAGCCGGGGCTTGACGCTGGCGCTCATGACCGAGATGAAGCTTAGCTCATCAAGCCGAAACGGCGCCAATGGCGTGGACTCCGACCCATCGGTCCGGACTGCGGCCAGATCGAGGTCGACATCAGCGCAAACGTGCTTGATAACGTGACAGCAAGATTCACCGCGAAGCCCGTCAGGATCTAACCGATACCGGGAGAAACACCGTGTGCGCCGACCAGCCGACCATCATCTACACGCTGACCGATGAGGCGCCGCTGCTGGCGACCTACGCCTTCTTGCCGATCGTGCGGGCGTTCGCCGAACCCGCCGGGATCACGATCACCACCAGTGACATCTCGGTGGCCGCGCGCATCCTGGCCGAGTTCTCCGACTACCTGGACGACGAGCAGCGCGTGCCCGACAACCTGGGCGAACTGGGCAGGCTGACCAAAGAGGCAGACACCAACATCATCAAGCTGCCCAACATCAGTGCGTCGGTGCCGCAGCTGGTGGCAGCGGTCAAGGAACTGCAGGGCAAGGGATTCAAGATCCCCGACTACCCGCAGCACCCGAAAACCGACGAGGACAAGGAAACTCGCGACCGATACGCTAAGTGTCTCGGTAGTGCGGTGAACCCTGTTCTGCGACAGGGCAACTCGGATCGCCGCGCGCCGAACGCGGTGAAGGAATTTGCGCGCAAGCACCCGCACAGCATGGGGGACTGGTCGCAGGCGTCGCGCACGCACGTCGCGACCATGAAGCGCGGTGACTTTTACCACGGCGAGAAGTCGCTGACGCTGGACCGCGCACGCGACGTGAAGATGGAGCTGAAAACCAAGAGCGGCAAGACGATTGAGCTCAAGCCGAAGGTGTCGCTGCGCGACGGCGACGTCATCGACAGCATGTTCATGAGCGTGAAAGCACTCTGCGAGTTCTACGAGGCGGAGATCGAGGACGCCTACGAGACCGGCGTGATGTTCTCGCTGCACGTCAAGGCGACGATGATGAAGGTCAGCCACCCCATCGTCTTCGGCCACGCGGTCAAGATCTTCTACCGGGACGCATTCGCCAAGCACCAGGAGTTGTTCGACGAGCTTGGCGTCAATGTCAACAACGGACTCGTCGACCTGTACAACAAGATCGAGACGCTGCCCGCGTCACTGCACGACGAGATCGTCCGCGATCTGCACGCGTGCCACGAGCACCGGCCCGAGCTGGCCATGGTGGATTCGGCCAAGGGCATCACCAACTTTCACTCACCCAGCGACGTGATCGTGGATGCGTCGATGCCGGCAATGATCCGCGCGGGCGGCAAGATGTACGGCGCCGACGGACGACAGAAGGACACCAAAGCCGTCAACCCCGAGTCCACCTTCTCCCGCATCTACCAGGAGATCATCAACTTTTGCAAGACCCACGGTCAGTTCGACCCGACCACAATGGGCACCGTGCCCAACGTCGGTCTGATGGCGCAGCAGGCCGAGGAGTACGGCTCGCACGACAAGACGTTCGAGATCCCCGAGGACGGTGTCGCCGACATCGTCGACCTCGAGACAGGCGAAGTCCTGCTGTCGCAAGACGTTGAGGAAGGCGACATCTGGCGGATGCCCATCGTGACCGACGCGGCGATCCGCGACTGGGTCAAGCTGGCCGTAACCCGGGCGAAGAACTCGGGCATGCCGGTGGTGTTCTGGCTGGACCAGGAGCGTCCGCACGAGAACGAACTGCGCAAGAAGGTCAACACCTACCTCGCCGACTACGACACCGAGGGCCTCGACATCTCGACCATGTCGCAGGAACGCGCCATGCGGCACACGATCGAGCGCGCGATGCGCGGGCAGGACACGATTGCCGCCACCGGAAACATCTTGCGCGACTACCTGACTGACCTGTTCCCGATCCTGGAGCTGGGTACCAGCGCCAAGATGCTGTCCATCGTCCCACTGATGGCCGGCGGTGGAATGTATGAGACGGGTGCGGGCGGATCGGCGCCCAAGCATGTCCATCAACTGGTCGAAGAGAACCACCTGCGGTGGGATTCGCTCGGCGAATTTCTGGCGCTGGGAGCGTGTTTCGAGGACATCGGGATCAAGGCCGACAACGAGCGGGCGAAGATCCTGGGCAAGACGCTCGATGACGCGATCGGCAAACTGCTGGACAACAACAAGGGCCCGTCCCGCAAGACCGGCGAGCTGGACAACCGCGGCAGCCAGTTCTACCTGGCGCTGTACTGGGCGCAGGAACTTGCGAAGCAGAGCGACGACAAAGAGTTGAGCAAGCACTTTGGTGCGCTGGCCGAAGAGCTGGGCAAGGACGAGGACACGATCATCGCCGAACTCGCCAAGGCGCAAGGCGAATCCGTCGACATCGGCGGCTATTACCGGCTCGACGACGAGAAGACGATCGCGGTGATGCGGCCGAGCGAGACGCTCAACGCCGCCTTGGCGGCCGCCCGGGACTGACCGGGTCAGTCCACCAAGCCGCGCAGCGCCTCGATCAGCTTGACCCGTTCGTGGGCCGTCTCGGCCACGGGCACCACGTTCAGGGTGGTCACGCCGGCCTCCCGGAAAGCCGCTATCCGTTCCTTGACGAATCCTGGCGTTCCGATCAGCGAGACGTCGCGCACCAACTCGTCCGGAACGGCCTTCGCGGCTGCTTCCTTGTCGCCGGCCAGGTAGAGCTCCTGGATGCGGTCGGCCTGGGCCCCGAAGCCGTAGCTGGTGGCCAGCGTGTGGTAGAAATTCTTCCCCTTGGCGCCCATGCCGCCGATGTACAGCGCGAGATGGGGCTTCACGAGTTCCCTGAGCGGCTCGACGTTTTCACCGATGGCCAGGGTCGGGCCGGCGAACACTTCGAGGGTGCCCAGCGCCGAGTCGCGCTTGGCTTGGCCGGCGGCCAGCGCCTCGCCCCAGACATCCTGTGCCTTCTCCGGCAGGAAGAAGATGGGCTGCCAACCTTCGGCGAGCTCGGCGGCCAGCTCGACGTTCTTGGGTCCCAGCGCGGCGATCAATATCGGGATGCGTTCCCGCACCGGCTTATTGATGAGCTTCAAGGACTTGCCCAGGCCGGTGCCCTTGCCGGCGGGCAGCGGGATCTCGTAGTGCTCGCCCTGATATTGCAGCTTCTCGCGCCGCCACACCTGGCGGCAGATCTCGATGACCTCGCGGGTGCGCGCGATCGGTGCGTCGTAGCGAACGCCGTGGAAACCCTCGATCACCTGAGGGCCGGACGCGCCCAGCCCCAGGGTGAAGCGGCCGTCGGAGACGTAGTCCAGCCCGGCGGCGGTCATTGCGGTCAGGGTGGGTGTGCGGGTGTAGAGCTGCAGAATCCCCGAGGCCAGCTCGACCCGTTCGGTGCTGGCGGCCAGATAGCCGAGCGCACTCACCGCGTCGTACGAATACGCCTCGGGGACAAAGACAATGTCCAAGCCGGCGCGCTCGAGGTCGGCCACTTCGGCAGCCACCTCTTTGAAGCCGCCCGCGTAGTTGATTCCTAATCCGATTCGCATGCTGGCTGCTCCTGTTGCTCTAGGCCCGAGCGAACTGGTCGGCCAGTTCGACGGCTTCCTGCTGAATTCTCGGAAATTCTGCGGCCATCGCTTCGGACAACGCCTTCGCACCGGAGAGCGGTCGCACCATCACCTTAAAGTCATCGATCAGGCCGTCGTCGTTGACGTGGATGAAATCGCACCCGTTGACGGTCACGCCGGGGGCACCCGCGATCCCGGCCTCGAACTCGAGGGCGTGGTTACCACCGTCGCTGTCGTGGATCTCGCGGACGTAGCGAAAGTCTTCGAAGACCCGCAGCACGCCGCGCAGGATCGCCGCGGTGATCGGCTTGCCCGCGTACGGCTTGAAAGCCACCGGGCTGGTGAATACGACGTCATCGGCCAGCAGGGCCTGGATGGCCGCCTCGTCGTGGTCTTCGACCGCCTTGCGGAAGGGATGCATCTGACACCTCTAATGGTCAATTTGTTGAGTAGGTGGGCTCGACACTAAAGCTTGGACCCAGGGTATGTCTAGAGGTGATTAATCAATTTGTTGGCTATTCTCGGGTACGATCGCCGAATGTCGTTGCATGACGCGGTGCTGGCCGCCCTTCTCGAGGGCGAGTCGTCCGGCTACGACCTGGCCAAGGGCTTCGACGCATCGGTGGCGAACTTCTGGATGGCCACGCCGCAGCAGCTGTACCGGGAGCTCGAACGTCTCGCCGAGGAGGGTCTGATCCAGGCTCGCATCGTGGAGCAGGAGCGCCGGCCGAACAAACGGATGTTCTCGCTCACCGAAGCGGGCTATGACGCGATCCGCGAGTTCACCGGCCGGCCGGCGAAGCCGTCGGCGATCCGCGACGAACTGCTGATCAAAGTCCAGGCCTTCGACGTCGGCGACGCTGCAGCGGTTCGCGACCTGATCATCGAACGTCGCGACCGGGCCGAGGTGAAAGTGCAACGCTACGAACGGCTGCGGACCCGGATTCTCGACGGACGCAGCGAAGAGGAGTTCCTCGCCACAGCGCCGCGGGTGGGTCCGTATCTGACGCTGATGCGCGGCATCTCATACGAGGAAGAAAACGTTCGATGGGCCAAGCGGGCGCTGGCGATCGTCGAGCAACGTCAGGGTGCCGGGTCCGTCAAGTAGTGGGCGAGCACCGGGCGTAGCCATTCGACGAGTTGTGCGTCGGACATGGCGATCAGCGGCGGCACGCCGAGGATGTGGCGGGACACGGCGAGGCCCAGTAGTTGCGATCCCACCAGGGCCGCGCGTTGGGGGGCGAGGTCGGGCGTGATCGCGGCGAGCGCGGGAGCCACCTGACTGACGAACACGGTGAGCAGCGCGTCCGCGGCCGTCCGGTTCGTCGCAGCCGCCCGCAGCAACGGAAGTAGCGGGCCTTGTGGGCCCCAGGCCTCGACGAACAACGGCAGCAAGACGTCGGCGAGCCGGTCGGGAGCGACGCCGGACAGATCCGGGAAGCTGATGACGAATTGCGAGGCCGCGGCGAACAGTTCCGCTTTGCTGCCGAAATAGTGCATCACCAGTGCGGGATCGACCCCGGCAGCCGATGCCACCGAACGGATGGTGGTTCGCTCGAAGCCGTGGCTGCCGAACTGCGAGCGCGCGGTATCCAGGATCGCGGTTCGGGTGGCCTGGCCGTCGCGGCCGTCACGCACTTTGGGTGGCATGGCGGACAGTGTATTCAACAACTGTTGACATCGGCGCGGGAACCGCGCTAGCTTCGAGTTCAACAGTTGTTGACATGCCTTACTGAATCTCCGACGAGAGGTCACGCCCATGACCGTCACCGCCATCCAGATCGGGCTCGATCCGGACGTCATTGATTACTCCTCGGCCGACT
>CBAAAS010000246.1:0-5378 GCA_964658855.1 uncultured Mycobacterium sp. | reverse complement strand
GCTTCGGCGACGACGAACCCGACCAGCGTCAGAGCCACCACCACCAACGCGAACACCGGTGTGGGAGGAGCGGGCTCATCCTCGATGGGCTCGGGCGGCACGTCGAGATCGCGACGGAAGAAGACCCGGAAAACGAGGTAGACGGTGCCTATAGCGGCCAGCCACGGCAGCGTCATCAGCAACGTGAATTTGATGAACGACAACTTTGAGGCGTTAAAGGCGAGCAGGTTGGTCAGATTGGACACCGGAAGAAGCAGCGAAGCGGCATTGGCCAGGTGCGCGGTGGCGTAGGCGTGCGGACGTACCGGTGCCCGCAGTCGTCTAACCGTGGTCAACACCACCGGGGTGAGTAGCACGACGGTGGCGTCCAGGCTCAGCGCCGCGGTGATGACCGATGCAATCACGAATACCTGTCCCAGCAGACGCCGTGAACTCACCCGCCCACGCGCCATCGCCGCCCCGGCCGCCTCGAACAGACCTTCGTCGTCACACATCTTCGCCAGCACCAGCACCGCGCCCAGGAACGCGACGACCTTTAGCAGACGCTCGGCCTCAATTGTCGCGTCGTGCAACGAGATCGCACCGACGGCCAGTAACAGCACCACGGCGGGCACCGCCGCGAATGCTTCCGGCCAGCCCCGCGGCCGGGCGACCGCGAACACCAGCACCGCCGCCAGCGACAGGACGGCCAGAAGGAGCGTCAAACTCGCGCCCAGGGGTCTTCGCGTCGCCACACCGTCGGCATGTCCAGCGCGACACCGTCGCGCTCGGCCAGCCCACTCAGGATGCGCAGCGACACGTCCAAGTCGTCGGCGACATACGGCAAGGCTCGCAATGGCTTTGACAACGGCTGGAAGAAGTCGTCCCAGTGCACCGGGACCACCCGCCGTGCCCCGACGGTGCGTACCGTCTCGGCCCAGTAGTCGACGAGATACGGCTCCGGCTGCACGCCGAGTTGGCCCACGCCGAGGTAGACGACATCGGCGTGCTGCCCGGTCAGCGAACCTCTGACGAACCCGGCACTGCCCTGGATCAATACTCGACGGTTTGAGGAACGGTGATGGATGAACGTCGCCCAGGCCTCTCCGCATCGATAGGCGGCAGCCCGCACCGGTGTTACGACGGGCTGGTCGATGGTGCCGGGAAACCGGTCAGGTGGACTGTGGTGCGATTTGATGAGAGTGATGTCGAAGTCGCCCAACCGAACTGGGGCACCCGAGTCGACGACCACCAAGCGGGTCTCGTCAAGGCCGTAGCCACGGCCGACATTCGCCGCGGACTCGCCGCCGACCAACTGGGCGCCGGTGCGGTCAGCGACGAGGGCGGAATCCAAGGCGTGGTCGAAGTGCGTGTGCACCGGGATGACCGCCGCGAGGCGTTTGACCCCGACCCGCGCGAGACACCCGTCGACCCGGGCAGGCGACGGTGCCACCTTGCCGAGCCCGACGCGGGCCAGGCTCGGCCGGGAGAAGAAGCCGTCGGTCATCAGTGCTGAAGTCCCGTCGTCGATCAGCAGTGTCGACACCCCCAGCCACGTCACCGTCAGAGGTGCATCGGAATCGGCGGCCGGCACGGTGAAGCGGTGTGCGTGCCGCGCAAGGTCCGGGCGGCCCGGTCGCAGTCGCATCAGCAGAACGCCTTCAGGTCGATGCCGTCGGCCTTCAGCCGTTGACAGACGGTGGTCGCGATCTGCACCGCGCCGGGTGAATCACCGTGCACGCAGACCGATTCGACGTTCACTGTGATTGTCGAGCCATCAATGGCGGTGACGGTTCCCGCGGTGACCATGGTCAGCACGCGTTCGGCGATCGCGGCTGCGTCGTCCAACACCGCGCCGGGTTGGCGGCGCGAGACGAGTTGGCCGTCGGGCTGATAGGCGCGGTCGGCGAATGCTTCGGCCACGGTGCGGAGGCCGCGCCGGCGGGCTTCGTCGAAGAACGAGGAGCCCGCCAGGCCGAGTACCGGCAGGCCCGGGTCGACGGTCTGCACCGCCTCCGCCACGGCCGCGGCCTGCTCGCTGTTGGTCATGATCGTGTTGTACAGCGCACCATGGGGTTTGACGTAGGAAACCCTGGAGCCGGCGGCCTGCGCCAGTCCATGCAAAGCGCCGATCTGATAGACGACGTCGGCGAGCAGATCCTCGGGAGTGACGTCGATGAAGCGCCGGCCGAAGCCGGCCAAGTCGCGATAGCTCACCTGAGCGCCGATCCGCACGCCGCGCTCGGCCGCCAGCCGGCACACCGACAGCAGTCCGGCCGGGTCGCCCGCATGGAATCCGCACGCAACGTTGGCGCTGCTGACTATGCCAAGCATGGCGTCGTCGTCGCCGAGCCGCCAGACGCCGAAGCCCTCACCCAGGTCGGCATTGAGGTCGATTCTGGCCACGGTCGATAGCTTAGGCGGGCGGCCGCGCGTAGCTTCGAGCCTGTGACGATCTTCGAGGGCTAAGGCGTAGTCGCGGAAAGACGGCTCGCTCGAGAAATGCCCGGTAACCTCACAGTTTATGAGCCCACTGCCGCGACGCCGGGCGACGCTGGCGTCGCTGGCCGCGGAGCTCAAGGTCTCTCGCACCACCATCTCGAATGCCTACAACCGGCCCGATCAGCTCTCGGACGCGTTACGGGAACGTGTGCTTGCCACCGCGAAACGCCTGGGCTACCCGGGACCCGACCCAGTCGCACGATCGCTGCGTACCCGCCGGGCCGGCGCGGTGGGCCTGGTGATCACCGAACCACTCACCTACTCCTTCAGTGATCCCGCGGCGCTGGATTTCGTTGCGGGACTTGCACAATCGTGCGAAGAGGGCGGACAGGGGCTGCTGCTGGTCGCGGTGAGCCCGAGCCGCAGCGTCGCCGACGGGACCGCGTCGGTGCTCGCCGCCGGCGTGGACGGTTTCGTGGTCTACTCGTCGGCCGGTGACGACCCGTATCTGCAGGTGGTGCTGCAGCGGCGCCTGCCGTTGGTGGTGGTCGACCAACCCAAAGGCGTGCCAGGCGCATCCTGGGTCGGCATCGACGACCGCGCCGCGATGCGCGAGATGGCCGACTACGTGCTCGGTCTCGGCCACCGGGAGATCGGGCTGCTGACAATGCGGCTGCTACGAGACCGGCACCAAGGCCTGGTCGACACGCAGCGCCTACACGCGTCGACGTATCACGTTCAGGGTGAACGCATCCGCGGCGTTCGCGAGGCGATGGCCGCCGCCGGCCTGGACCCGGATGCCTTGACTGTCGTCGAAAGCCACGAGCACACCCCGACATCCGGTGGCGTCGCCGCTCAGATCGCACTGAAGGCGAACCCACGAATCACGGCGTTGATGTGCACCGCCGACGTGCTGGCGGTGTCGGCGATGGACTTTCTGCGCGCCCGTGGCAAGTTCGCGCCGGGCCAGATGACGGTTACCGGCTTCGACGGCGTACCTGAGGCGATGAGCCGCGGCCTGACCACGGTCGCGCAGCCGAGCCTGCAAAAGGGCCGTCGCGCAGGCGAACTCTTACTGAGCGGAGATCTCGACCCGACGATCGAAGTGATCAGAACCCAACTGATCCGCGGACGAACTGCCGGACCGCCCGCCTGAAGGGTCAGACGTTAGCGGTGTCCCCGTGGCCGATCAGCAGCCGAACCGCGAGATCCAGTCGTTTGCTGACATCGGTGGCCGACGCTCGACGGGTCAGCCACGCCAGCAGATTCGACAGCCAGACATCCGAGATCACCCGCGAGATGTGGTACTGGTCTTCACTCGGTTCGCCGTCGCTCATCGCGCGGGCGAACATCGAATCGATCAGCTTCTCGACGTGATCGACTTCACCCGCCGCCGACGCGTCCGCGAAGACGTAGGCGCGTGTCATGGCCTCGGTGAGCAGGGGATTGCGCTGCATCGCCCGGTTGAGCTTGCTGACCATGAAGTTCAGCCGCTGATAGGGCGTTCCGCCGGTCAGCGCGGAGCGGTCGGTCTTGGCGTCGATCCGTTCGAACTCGCGGCCCAGCGCGGATACCAGCAGGTGGACCTTGGACGGGAAGTACCGGTACAGCGTGCCCACCGCGACGTCTGCCCGATCGGCCACCGCGCGCATCTGAACAGCCTCGTAACCGCCTTTGGACGCGATCGCCATCGTCGCGTCCAGGATGCGCTTGCGACGCTCCCGCTGCGCTTCGGAGCCGAGCTCTGACTCGGCGAGTACGGCCACGTTCATCACCTCACGAGGTTGCGCAGAGGACGAACCCGGGGGTTTCCCCGAGTTGTTGTTCGCTGGCGACGACATTCGACGGACCGCTCCTTTTTCTGCGCGCTAGCCCGAAACGATACGCATGCCGAGCGCGAATCTCTCACCTCCATGCGGCCGGGACACCGGGATGTCCTGCTGCGATGGCATTCGACTTGACGGTCGAACACTGGCACTATTAGAACACGTTCTAGTGCCGTGCGGTGCGTCTCGCGCTGCCCCATTTTCCGTCGATCGAGGAGTTCAGGTGGCCAGCACCATCACCGACGAACAGTTTGCGGCGCGGGAGTTGGTCCGCGATTGGGCGGCCGGCATGGGCGCGACGGAAGCGGTCCGGGATATCGAGCAGGGTGAGCCGAAAGCCTGGCAGCCGGTATTCGCGGGCCTGGCCGGCCTCGGCCTGTTCGGCGTCGCGGTCCCCGAAGACTGCGGCGGCGCCGGCGGCAGCATCGAGGACCTCTCCGCGATGGTCGAAGAGGCCGCCAGGGCGTTGGTGCCCGGCCCGGTGGCCACCACGGCGTTAGCCACACTCGTAGTGTCCGATCCGACTCTGCGTGAAGCCCTCGCGTCCGGGGAGCGCACCGCCGGGGTTGCCTTCGACAGCGATGTCGAGTTCGACGAGGAGACGTCGCAGGTGTCCGGGACCGTTCCGTGGGTGCTCGGCGGTGTCGTTGACGGGCTGCTGTTGGTGCCGGCCGGCGAGAAGTGGCTGCTCATCGACCCCGGCGCAGCTGAAGCTGCAGGCACTGTGACCGTCGAGCCGCTGACCGCCGCCGACTTCTCCCGACCCTTGGCGCGTGTGGTGCTCACCTCGGCTCCGGCCAGCGTGATCGACGCTCCCACCGGTTGGGTGACCGACCTGACCGTCATGATGCTGGTCGCCGAAGCGGCGGGGATCACCCGCTGGGCGCTGGACACCGCCGTCGCCTACGCGAAGGTGCGCGAGCAGTTCGGCAAACCGATCGGCAGCTTCCAGGCGATCAAGCACCTGTGCGCCGAAATGCTATGTCGCACAGAGCAGGTGGCGGTGGCTGCCGCCGACGCCGCCCGCGCCGCGCACGACGGTGACCCTCGTCAGCTGTCCATCGCCGCGGCCATCGCCGCGGGCGTCGCAATCGAGGCCGTCAAGGCCAACGCCAAGGATTGCATCCAAGT
>CBAAAS010000245.1:0-5397 GCA_964658855.1 uncultured Mycobacterium sp. | reverse complement strand
CGTCGGACTTCTGTTGGTCGCGTGCTGACACATCGTTGGCGATCGTGTAGCCGAGGATGCTTTCCGCCGCCCGCTCGGCAGTGACGTCTTTGCAGGGCCGGCTGATGACCGCCGCCAACTCGCCCTCGAAGTGCACCGGCGATGCGTTGGCCGGCAACCGAATCGGCACGTTCGGCCCGATGATCGCCGTGTTGGGTTTGAGGAAGATCACCGGATCGGCCGGCGCGGTGCCGCCCATCTCGGCGATGTGGTCGGCGTAGTTCTTCCCGATGCAGACCACCTTGCTGGCCAGGATCGGGGCCAGCAATCGCACATCGGCCAACGGCCAGGAGCGACCTGTGAAGGTGGGGGTGCCGAATGGATGCTCGGCGATTTCGCGGACGGTCATGTCGTCGTGCTCACCCTCGATGGAGACGAATGCGACACCATCGGGACTGGCAATTCGGGCAAGGCGCATTCGCCTTAGCTTAGTGAGCGGTCGCAAGCGCGGCGAAGCCGGGCGCAGCGGTTGCGGCTTCGACCCCGGCAACCTCGTTGCTGTGCGAGCATTGATCAATGCCGACGGACGCGACCGGCACGGTCGGACTCAGTGCGGGCCGGCGCTGGTCAGTCGTCATCGTCTCGCTCCTGGTGACCTCGAGCGCCTTCGTCTTCATCAACGGCGTCGCCTTCCTGATCCCTGCCCTGGAAGAAGATCGGGGCGCACATTTGGCCGAAGCGGGGTTGCTGTCGTCGATGCCGAGCTTCGGCATGGTGGCGACGCTGATCCTGTGGGGCTATCTGCTCGACCGGGTGGGCGAACGGATCGTGTTGACGGTCGGTTCGGCGCTGACGGCGGGTGCCGCCTTCGCAGCCTGTAACGCGCACTCGACGGTCGCGTTCGCGGTCTGGCTGTTCGTAGGCGGCATGGCGGCCGCCAGCTGCAACTCCGCCGGCGGCCGACTAGTCTCCGGATGGTTCCCGCCGGAGCAACGAGGCTTGGCGATGGGCGTCCGACAGACCGCGCAGCCGCTGGGAATTGCGTTGGGCGCATTGGTTATTCCGATACTTGCCGAGCGCAGCCGATCAGCGGTGTCGGGCATGATCTTCCCGGCCGTGCTGTGTGCAGCGGCGGCGGTGCTCAGTGTCGTGGCCATCAAGGATCCGCCACGCAAGGAACGGGCTGACGCCTCCGAACAGGAGCTGGCCAACCCGTACCGCAGGTCGTGGGTGTTACGCCGAATCCATGCCACCTCAGCGCTGTTGATGGTGCCTCAGACAATGACCGTGACGTTCATGCTGATCTGGCTGATCGCGAATTACCGGTGTTCGATCTTCGCGGCGGGCTGTGTCGTCACGGTGTCGCAGGTGCTCGGCGCGGTGGGCCGGATCCTGGTCGGCAGGTGGTCGGACCGGGTCGGCTCCCGACTGCGTCCGGTCCGCATGATGGCCGTCGCGGGTGTCCTGATCATGGCGGCGTTGGCGTTTGCCGATCATCTGCATTTGTTCATCGCCGTGCCGCTGATGGTCTCAGTGGCCATCGTGTCGGCACTCGACAACGGCCTGGAGTCCACGGCGATCACCGAATACGCCGGACCATTCTGGAGCGGGCGGTCGCTGGGCCTGCAGAACACCTATCAGCGGCTGATGGCCGCCGGAGCGCCACCGGTGCTCGGCGATCTGATCGCCGGGTCGGGTTATCCCCTGGCCTTCGCGCTGTGCGGGATTTTCCCGCTACTGGCAGTGCCGATCGTGCCGGCAAAGACATTGCCGCCGGGCCTCGAAACTAGAGCCCGGACGCAATCCTTTCGCCGACTTCGGCGGTGGATAGTTTTTCAGTCGGGCGAGTGGCCAGATGGGACGCCACGGCCCGGTCCACTCGCGCGGCGGCAGCGTCTTCGCCGACGTGGGAAAGCAGCAGCGCCACCGACATAACGGCGGCGGTCGGATCGGCGATCCCCTGCCCGGCTATGTCGGGAGCACTGCCGTGCACCGGTTCGAACATCGACGGGTTGGTTCGGGTGGCGTCGATGTTCCCGCTGGCCGCCAGCCCGATACCGCCACACACGGCGGCAGCCAGGTCGGTGATGATGTCGCCGAACAGGTTGTCGGTGACGATGACGTCGAAACGCCCGGGGTCGGTGACCAAATGGATGGTGGCGGCGTCGACGTGCTGGTACGCGACCTCGACGTCGGGATACTTCGCACCGACCTCGTCCACGGTCCGCGACCACAGCGACCCGGCGAAGGTCAGGACGTTCGTCTTATGCACCAGCGTCAGGTGTTTGCGACGCTGCTGGGCACGCGCGAAGGCGTCTTCCACGACGCGGCGGATGCCGAACGCGGTGTTGGTGCTGACCTCGGTGGCCACTTCGTGCGGGGTTCCGACGCGGATCGCGCCGCCGGTCCCGGTGTACGGACCTTCGGTGCCCTCGCGGATCACCACGAAGTCGATGTCCGGGTCGCCGGCAAGTGGGCTGCTGACTCCGGGGTACAGCCGGCCCGGCCGCAGGTTGACGTGGTGGTCGAGCTCAAATCGCAGCCGCAGCAACAGGCCTCGCTCCAGCACCCCGCTGGGCACCGACGGGTCACCGATCGCGCCCAACAAGATGGCGTCGTGCTCACGCAGTTCGGCGATCACCGAATCAGGCAGCAGTTCGCCGGTTGCATGGAATCGCTTGGCGCCCAGGTCGTAATGCGTCTTCTCCACGCCGGGTAGCACCGCATCGAGTACTTTGACCGCTTCGGTCACCACCTCCGGCCCAATCCCGTCACCCGGGATGATGGCGAGTTTCACGACAGGTCAACCACTTCCAGCTTGTTGGCCGAGACCGCGGACCTGATCTCGGAGCGGACGTCGGCGGGCACATCGCGATCCAGACGCAGCAGGATCGTCGCACCCGGTCCTTCGGCGTCCTCGGACAACTGCGCGGCCTGAATGTTGACCTCGGCGGTGCCCAGCAGGGTGCCGATCTTGCCCAACGCCCCGGGCTGATCGCCGTAGTTGATGACCAGGTAGATGCCTTGGGCACGCAGATCGAAGTTGCGGCCGTTGATCTGCACGATCTTCTCGACCTGCTTCGGACCGGACAGCGCACCGGCCACGTTGACGACCGAACCGTCGGCGGCCACCGCCCGCACGTCGACGACGCTGCGGTGGTTGGGGCTTTCGGTGGCGGTGCTGATGTCGGCGGCCACACCGCGCTCCTCGGCGATCGAAGGCGCGTTGACAAATGTCACCTGGTCCTCGATGACTGCCGAGAACAGGCCGCGCAGCGCCGAAAGTCGAAGCACCTCAACATCTTCGCCGGCCAACTCGCCGCGGACCTGCACCGACAACGACCCTGGCAGTTCGTCACTGAGCGCACCGGCGAGCACGCCGAGCTTGCGCACCAGATCCAGCCACGGTGCTACTTCTTCGCTGACTGTGCCGCCGCCGACGTTGACCGCGTCGGGGACGAACTCCCCCGCCAGGGCGAGCTTGACGCTGGCCGCGACGTCGGTGCCGGCGCGATCCTGGGCCTCTTCGGTCGACGCGCCGAGGTGCGGCGTCACCACGACCTGGGGCAACTCGAACAACGGGCTGTCGGTGCACGGCTCCTTGGAGTACACGTCGAGACCGGCGGCGCGGACGTGTCCGCTGGTGATGGCGTCGGCCAGTGCGGCCTCGTCGATCAGTCCGCCGCGGGCGGCGTTGACGATGATGACACCGGGCTTGGTTTTCGCCAGCGCCTCTTTGCCGATCAGCCCTGCCGTCTCAGGAGTCTTCGGCAGGTGCACCGAGATGAAATCAGCGCGGCCGAGCAGGTCGTCGAGCGACAGCAACTCGATGCCGAGTTGAGCCGCGCGCGCCGCCGAGACGTAAGGGTCATAGGCCACGACGTGCGTCTCGAAAGCGGCCAGCCGTTGCGCGACGAGCTGCCCGATGCGGCCCAGCCCGACCACTCCGACCGTCTTGCCGAAGATCTCGGTGCCCGAGAACGACGAGCGCTTCCAGGCATGCTCGCGCAGCGTGGCATCGGCTGCGGGGATCTGCCGGGCGGCCGACAGCAGCAATGCCAAGGCGTGCTCCGCGGCACTGTGAATGTTCGACGTCGGCGCGTTGACGACGAGCACACCGCGTTCGGTGGCCGCGTCGACGTCCACGTTGTCCAGGCCGACGCCGGCACGGGCGACGATCTTGAGTTTGGGTGCGGCGCTCAGCACCTCGGCGTCGACGGTGGTCGCCGAGCGGACCAGAAGGGCGTCGGCTTCGGGCACCGCCGCGAGAAGCTTCTCGCGGTCCGGGCCATCCACCCAGCGCACCTCGACCTGGTCGCCCAGGGCTTCGACGGTTGATTCGGCAAGTTTGTCAGCGATAAGAACAACAGGCAGGCTCACGCGGGCCAGCCTAATGGGCGCGGTTGCGCCGGATCGCAGAGCCTAGGAGTGTCAGTACCCGGGTGAATCCTGTCGGCAAGCGCGACGACAGGAGAAATACCCATGTGCTGGAAATGCGATCACCCTGAGGCCACTACGCAGGAGTGGCTGGAACTCCTCCACGAGAGGGTCAAACAGAACGGCTGGACCCCGATGTTCATCGAGGACGACCGTACGCCGTTCGCCTACACGATCGGTCTGCATGAGCGCGGCCTGCCTGAGCTGCTCGTGACGGGGATGCCGCACCAGCGGGCGAACCTCGTGCTCCATTCTGTCGCTCAGTATCTCCTCCGCGGAGGGCGGCCGGTACCGGGCGAGCGGATGTTGATCGGTGGTGAGGTCATGCTCGATTTCGTCCAGGTGCAGCACCCGGTCGCCCACTTGAAATTCGCGTACTCGATCTACGGCCCTGATCTGCGTGCCCTACAACTGGTCTGGCCCGACGGCCAGGGGCACCGGCCGTGGTGCGCGGAATTCAGCAATGGCGGGGTGCGGCAGCCGGTGTTCGGCATCCGCGTCGAGCCGCCCGAAAATCGAAATCGACACTAGCGCGACGACACACCGAAACTTGTCGCGCTAGCGTCGATCTCGACGAAGCCTGGAGTTAGGCGGTCTCGGTGATCGGCCGGTCGACCCAGCTCATCAGGTCGCGCAGCTTCTTGCCGGTGACCTCGATCGGGTGCTCGGCGTTCTCCTTGCGCAGACCTTCGAGTTCTTTGTTGCCGCCCTCGACGTTGGCAACCAGCCTCTTGGTGAAGGTGCCGTCCTGGATGTCGCGCAGGATGGCGCGCATGCGCTCCTTGGTGTCAGCGTCGATGACGCGCGGTCCGGAAACGTAGCCACCGAACTCCGCGGTGTCCGACACCGAGTAGTTCATCCGGGCGATGCCGCCCTCGTACATCAGATCGACGATCAGCTTGAGCTCATGCAGCACCTCGAAGTAGGCCATCTCCGGCGGGTAGCCCGCCTCGACCATCACGTCGAAACCGGTCTTCACCA
>CBAAAS010000244.1:700-5413 GCA_964658855.1 uncultured Mycobacterium sp. | reverse complement strand
TGGCCCAATTACTAGCGGATTACAGTGGCCGGCATGCCGAATTCACAGCACACCATCGCCGGAACCGTGCTCACCATGCCGGTGCGGATCCGAAAAGCGAACGTCCATACCGCGATGTTCTCGGTCGATGCCGATGCGGCGCAGCGGCTTGTCGACTACAGCGGTCTGCAGGTCTGCCGGCATCGTCCTGGTCGCGCGGTGGTCAACCTGATGCTGGTCCGCTACATCGACGGCGATTTGGGGCAGTACCACGAATTCGGCACGGCCGTGATGGTCAATCCGCCCGGTTCGGATGCCCACGGCCTCAAGGCGCTCGGCGACGCCGCGGCGTTCATCCACCATCTGCCGGTGGATCAAGCCTTCACGCTCGAGGCAGGCCGGACGATTTGGGGATTCCCAAAGATCATGGCGGACTTCACAGTTCGCGAAAGCGATGGCTTCGGATTTGATGTCAGCGCCGACGGACAGCACATCGCCGGCATCGACTTCGGCCGCGGACTGCCGGTGCCCTCGCTGTTCACATCGCGCCCGCAGGTGCTCAAGACCTACACCTTCGCCGACGGCACCACCCGCGAGGTCCCGTGGGAGATGCGGATCCGCGGGGTGCGCGGCCGGCCCGGCGGAGCGACGCTTCGGCTCGGCGATCACCCCTACGCCAAGGAGTTGGCGTCGCTGGGCCTGCCGAGACGCGCGATGGTGTCGGGAGCGGTCGGCCACGTCGAGATGACGTTCGGCGATGCGCAAGCGCTCGACTGACCGGCCGATTACGGGCATCGGGCCAATCTAGAACGTGTTCTAACCGATCGCAAGAACCGGGTCAGAACAGACCGGCCAACTCCTGGACCTGCTCTGTACTGCGGCCGGACACCACCATCATGGTGACGCCTGAGGCCTCCCAGGCCTTGATCTGCTTACGCACGTAGTCGACGTCGCCGACGATCGCGGCGTCGTCGATGACCTCGTCGGGGATAATTTCGGCGGCTCGTTCCTTCTGATTGCTGCGGAACAGCGCGGTGACCTCGTCGACCACGTCGGCGTAGCCCATCCGGCGGTACACGTCGGCGTGGAAGTTGGTGTCCTCGGCGCCCATCCCGCCCATGTAGAGCGCGATGTAAGGCTTCATCGCGGCGAACGCGGCGGAACGGTCCTCGGTGATGACGATGTTGGCCGTCGCGCAGATCTCGAAGTCCTTGCGGCTGCGGCGCGCACCCGGGCGGGCAAACCCTTCATCAAGCCATTCGTTGTAGGTGTCGGCCATCCGGGGCGTGTAGAAGATCGGCAGCCAGCCGTCACAGATCTCGGCGGCCAGCGCCACGTTCTTCGGTCCTTCGGCGCCCAGCATGATCGGGATGTCGGAGCGCAGCGGATGGGTGATCGGCTTGAGTGGTTTGCCCAGACCGGTTGCGCGCTCACTCTTCAACGGCAGCGGGTAGTGCGGACCGTCACTCGTCACCGGCTTGTCGCGGGCCCAGACCTGCCGGATGATGTCGACGTATTCGCGGGTCCGCGCGAGCGGCTTGGGAAACGCCTGGCCGTACCAGCCCTCCACCACCTGCGGACCTGACACGCCGAGACCGAGAATATGGCGGCCACCGCTGAGGTGGTCGAGCGTCAGCGCGGCCATTGCACAGGCAGTGGGCGTGCGCGCCGACAGCTGCACAACGGACGTGCCCAGCCGCACCCGGTGCGTCGACGAGCCCCACCAGGCCAGCGGTGTGTACGCATCCGATCCCCACGCTTCGGCGGTGAACACCGCGTCGAAGCCGGCGTCCTCGGCCGCGGCCACGAGTTCGGCGTGGTTGTCGGGTGGCTGAGCGCCCCAATATCCCAGCTGGAGTCCGAGCTTCATGCATCCGCCTTCCTTGCAGGTCTCGACCCTATCTTGAATCCATTCTTAGAACCTGTTCTACTCGACACTGTGACCACCAGCCAAAGCAGCCCGGTGCAGATCGATACCCATCAGAAGCCACTCTCGGCGCCTCTGAGGCTGTCCTTCGACTACACCCGTTCAGTCGGCCCCACCCTCAGTCAGTTCTTCACCGCCCTGCGCGAGCGACGCATCGTCGGCGCCCGAGGCTCCGATGGCCGGGTCTACGTCCCGCCAGCCGAATACGACCCGGTGACCTACGAGCCGTTGACCGAGATCGTGCCGGTGGCCGCTGTCGGGACCGTGCTGTCGTGGACCTGGCAGCCCGAACCGCTTGAGGGACAACCGTTGGACCGCCCATTCGCCTGGGCGCTGATCAAACTCGACGGCGCCGACGTCCCGCTGCTGCACGCGGTAGACGCCGGATCGTCCGACGCGATCAGCAGCGGTGCGCGGGTGCACGTGCACTGGGTCGACGAGCCGGCCGGCGCGATCACCGACATCGCCTACTTCGCGCTGGGTGACGAGGCCGAGTCGGTGTCTGAAAAGACCGACGACCGCGAGCCGGTAACGGTTCAGATAGCGCCGAGCAGCATCGAAATCCAGCACACCGCTTCACTTCCCGAGACCGCGTTTCTGCGGGGACTGGAGGAGGGCAAGCTACTCGGTGCCCGTACCGGCGAGAGCGGGAAGGTGTACTTCCCGCCGAAGGAAGCGGACCCGGCCACCGGGCTGGAACTCGACACCTTCATCGAGCTGCCGGACAGGGGCACGGTGACAACCTTCGCGATCATCAACATCCCGTTCGCCGGTCAGCGCATCAAGCCGCCGTACGTCGCGGCCTACGTGCTACTCGACGGCGCCGATATCGCCTTCCTGCACCTGATTCAGGAGATCGACGCCACCGAGGTGCGGATGGGCATGCGGGTGGAAGCGGTGTGGAAGCCCCGCGAGGAATGGGGCTTGGGTATCGACAACATCGAATACTTCAAGCCCACTGGCGAACCCGACGCCGAGTACGACACCTACAAGCACCACCTGTAAAGGGAAATAAACGTGACCGATCGCGATATCGCTGTCGTCGGATTCGCCCATGCGCCGCATGTGCGCCGCACCGACGGCACCACCAACGGCGTCGAGATGCTGATGCCGTGTTTCCAGGCGCTGTACTCCGAGCTCGGACTTCAGCAGACCGACATCGGCTTCTGGTGCTCCGGATCGTCGGATTACCTTGCCGGCCGGGCATTCTCGTTCATCTCCGCGATCGACTCGATCGGCGCGGTGCCGCCGATCAACGAGTCACACGTCGAGATGGACGCCGCGTGGGCGTTGTACGAGGCCTACATCAAGCTGCTGACCGGTGAGGTGGACACCGCGCTGGTCTACGGGTTCGGCAAGTCTTCGGCAGGCACGCTGCGCCGGGTGCTGGCGATGCAGACCGACCCGTACACCGTCGCGCCACTGTGGCCGGACTCGGTGTCAATGGCGGGACTGCAGGCCCGATTCGGCCTGGACGCCGGCAAGTGGACGGCCGAGGAGATGGCACAGGTGGCGCTGGACTCGTTCGCGGCCGCCGGCCGCACCGACGCGGAGAAGCCGGCGAAGAGCATCGACGAGCTGCTGTCCCGCCCGTTCTTCGCCGATCCCCTTCGGCGACATGACATTGCGCCGATCACCGACGGCGCGGCGGCGATCGTGCTGGCGGTCGGCGATAAGGCCCGCGAGCTTCGGGAGAATCCGGCGTGGATCACCGGGATCGAACACCGCATCGAAACGCCGATCCTCGGCGCCCGGGAGCTGACCACGTCACCGTCGACCGCGGCGTCGGCGAAAGCCGCGACGGGCGGTGACGCCGGATCTATCGAGATAGCCGAGATCTACGCGCCATTCACCCACCAGCAGCTCATTCTGACCGAGGCCATCGGCCTACCGTCATCGACGAAGGTCAACCCGTCGGGCGGCGCGCTCGCGGCCAACCCGATGTTCTCCGCGGGCTTGGAACGTATCGGCTTTGCGGCGCAACACATTTTCGACGGCTCAGCCGGCCGGGTGCTCGCACACGCGACCGGCGGTCCGGTATTGCAACAGAATCTCGTCGCCGTGCTGGAAGGGAAATAATCATGGCGCCCCAGCTCGCCGCGGTGCTCGGCACCGGCCAGACAAAATACGTCGCCAAACGCCAGGACGTTTCGATGAACGGCCTGGTTCGCGATGCCATCGACAAGGCGTTGACCGACTCCGGGCTGACGATGCAGGACATCGACGCGGTCGTCGTCGGCAAAGCGCCGGACTTCTTCGAGGGCGTCATGATGCCCGAGCTGTTCATGGCCGACGCCGTCGGCGCGACCAACAAGCCGCTGATCCGGGTGCACACCGCGGGCTCGGTCGGTGGGTCGACCGGCGTGGTGGCGGCCAGCCTGGTGAAGTCGGGCAAATACCAGCGCGTGCTGGCGATGGCGTGGGAGAAGCAGTCCGAGTCAAACGCCATGTGGGGATTGAGCATTCCGGTGCCGTTCACCAAGCCGGTCGGCGCCGGCGCGGGTGGCTACTTCGCACCGCACGTGCGCGCTTACATCCGCCGCTCGGGGGCCCCGAACCATATCGGCGCCATGGTGGCGGTCAAGGACCGGCTGAACGGCGCCAAGAACCCGCTGGCGCATCTGCACCAGCCCGACATCACGCTGGAAAAGGTGATGGCGTCGCAGATGCTGTGGGATCCCATCCGTTTCGACGAGACCTGCCCGTCATCCGACGGTGCGTGCGCGGTGGTGATCGGTAGCGAGGACGTCGCCGACAAGCGAGTCGCCGAAGGCCATCCGGTGGCCTGGATCCACGCCACCGCCTTG
>CBAAAS010000244.1:0-690 GCA_964658855.1 uncultured Mycobacterium sp. | reverse complement strand
TTGCGCACCGAACCGCTGGCGTACTCCGGTCGCGACCAGGTCAATCCGCAGGCCGGCCGCGACGCCGCGAAGGCGCTGTGGAAAGCCGCGGGTATCACCAGCCCGATCGACGAGATCGACTGTGCTGAGGTGTATGTGCCATTCTCCTGGTTTGAGCCGATGTGGTTGGAGAACCTCGGGTTTGCGGCCGAGGGCGAAGGCTGGAAGCTCACCGAAGCGGGCGAAACCAAGATCGGCGGCCGAATCCCGCTCAACATGTCCGGCGGGGTGCTGTCGTCCAACCCGATCGGCGCATCGGGTCTGATCCGGTTCGCCGAAGCGGCTATCCAGGTGATGGGTAAGGCGGGCGATCACCAGGTTGCCAACGCGCGCAAGGCACTTGGCCACGCCTACGGCGGTGGCTCGCAGTACTACTCGATGTGGGTCGTAGGAGCTGACAAACCGTGAAATACACCTGCAGCATCGCTTTCGGCCAGATCGACCAGCTGACCGAGATCGCCAAGACCGCGGAAGAAGTCGGGTTCGACTCGATCGCACTGCCGGACTCGATCTTCTATTTCGAGAAGCAGTCCGTCGATTACCCCTACACCGCCGACGGCAAGCGGATGTTTGACGAGGAGTCACCGTGGGTCGACCCGCTGATCCTGGCGGGTGCGATGGGCGCTGTTACCTCGAAGCTGCGGTTCTACA
>CBAAAS010000243.1:0-5416 GCA_964658855.1 uncultured Mycobacterium sp. | reverse complement strand
CGGTCGCCTCGAAAACCACCCGACGACCTATCTCGACGGCGTGGTCGGCGAAGCGCTCGTAGAACCGCCCGAGCAGGGTGATGTCCACGGCCGCTGCGACGCCGTGCCTCCACTCGGTGTCCATCAGGACGTTGAACAATTGCTGGTGAAGCTGGTCCATCGCGTCGTCCTCGCGGCTGATGTCGGCGGCCCGCTGCGAATCACGGGACACCACAACATCTTTGGCGCTGTTACCGAGTTCGACCGCGACGCGGCCCATTTCGGCGAAATGTCCGCGCACCTCGTCGGGTAATACGTGGTTGGGGTGGCGGCGGCGCGCGATCTTGGCGACGTGAAGAGCAAGCCCACCCATCCGCTCCGCGTCGGCTACGTTCTGCAGCGAACCGACGACGAGTCGCAGGTCGCCCGCGACGGGCGACTGCAATGCGAGCAAAACGAAGGCAGTCTCCTCGGCCTTGGTTTGCAACTCGACAATCCGGTCATGATCGCCGATCACCCGCTCGGCGACGGCCAGATCCGCATCCAGCAGCGACCGCGTCGCGCGGTCCATCGCCTCACCGGCGAGACCGCACATGTTGCTGAGTGTGTCAGTCAGCGCCTCGAGCTGCTCCTGGAACGCCGTCCGCATTGCCCTACTCTTTACCGGGACGCGGCTAGGCGCATCCGCGTCGATGAACTCGTCATGAACCATATCTTTCCGGATATTCACGGTCGTTGCCTTGAGAAGCCGCTAGGGCCAGTGTTAAGCCTAGAACGATGAACGTCAGGGGGTAGCCGTGCCGCTGTCAAGTTTGCTCGCGCGGATCGTGGCGTATCTTCGTGCCGGCTATCCAGACGGCGTGCCTGCTCACGACTACATTCCTCTGCTCGCGTTACTGCGCCGACGGCTGTCCGACGACGAAGTCCTGGCCGTCGCCACCGAGTTGATGTCGACTGCGCCCACCCCCGTCGAGGGCGCCGATGTGCGGGTTGCGATCACCAAACTGACCGACGATCTGCCCTCGGCCGAAGACACCGGGCGGGTCCAGCGGCGACTGGTCGCCGTTGGCTGGCCGGTAACGGACTCCAAGGGCTTTCTGGGATAACTGCCGATGGCGACAACAGATGCGGACGACGAAGTGAGGGCCAGCGTCATTCCGCTGACCCGGCGCTCCGAACGAGTTCAGGCGCAGCTGTTCGCGAAAGAGCTACGCCACGACATCGCATCGATGACGCGAAAAATAATCAAGGCCGAATCGGCATGGGAACGGCGCTGTGAGTCCGGGGGTTACGTCGATCCACCCAAGCGGCTGGTTATCGTGCGGGACCGTTTGAGCGAGGCGCGCCGAATGCTCGCCGCGCTGAATGCACGCTTTCCGCGTGGCTGGGTCGACTGAACGGACCCGCGCAGTCGTTCACCTATGTATCGAACGCTTCACAGAAACATCAAAGATTGGGCCCATCAAGTTCAAGTGCACCTGTCGGTCGGGCGGATGAACCATAATCAGCCCGTGGAGCGACGACGTAACGGGCAGACGCACCTGTCGCCGATGGCCACCCTCAAGCAGTTGCCCGCACTGGTTGTGCTGGAGCGGATTCCGATTCCGGTGCTGGCCATCGCGAATGACGGCGCGCTGGTGTTCGCCAACTCTGCTTTCTCGGAAATGGTCGGCCGGGCACGCGATGACGTGGTCGCGATGACGTTCGGCGAGATCTTCCACTTACCGCTCACAACGGAATCGGCGGTGTCGGTGGTGCAATCTCTAGCCAATGAGGTCGTCGAATTGGCGCATCAGGATGGATCGAGCGTGCGCGCGCTGATGAGTAGATCAGCGTTGATCCGCGCCGACGACGATATTGCGCTGGCTACATTCCAGGATCTGACTGAGCAGCTGTGGCTTGACGAGCGTTAGCCGGTTTTAGCCGCCGGAAATGTCGGGCGGCAACACGGCTTTGATCGCAAGAGCGGTGCGACGCCTCAAGAATTGCCCGAAGTAATCGATCTTCTCGGGATGCACGATTCCGCGCAGCACGGTCGACAACGCTTTCTCGTAGTCACCGAGCAATACCACCGGGTCGTCCAGGTGGCTGGCCTGACGCATTCCCATGTAAATCGACACCAGCAGTCGTCCGATATCTTCGGGATCGCCCCGGTCGATGACGTCGCCCTCGCGAATTCCGCGCCCGGCGATTTCCCCGAGCAATTGGATCCAGCCGCCCAACAGGCGTTCCTGCAGCTTCTCCGTCCGACCAACAGACTCGAGCAGGTTGAACGCGGCGCGAGTGACGTTCTCGGTGATGTCGGCCATCGCGATCAGATACGAGACGTCGATCAGCGTTTCCAGCCCGGACAGTTTCCGGGTGAGCAATTCCTGCACCGCGGCGCCGGATTTCGCGGTCTGCTCGTCGACAATTGCGAGCGCCAAGGCGTGCTTGGAGCGGAAATGGAAATACATCGCGCCCTTGGTCAGCTGCGCTTCGGCCAGAATGTCGTCGAGGCCGACGGCGTAATAGGGGCGCTGGGCAAACTGGTGCGCCGCGGCTCGCAGAATCTGCTCGCGCGTCGTATCAGAGCGCTTGTCGCCTACATCATTCATTGTCGTCAGATCGTATTCGAGGTTAGGGCCTGGCTATCGGCCAGGAATGGCATTGGCATCCAACGTGATGAGAGTAGCGATTCCATCGCGTTTCCGGGGAGAGGACGCGATAATAAGTAGCCTTGCGCGCGGTGGCAGCCGTGCCGCATCAAAGTCAGCGCGGCCGCCGGAGTCTCCACACCTTCGGCCACCAGTTGCAGGTCAAAGGCTTCGGCGAGGCCGATAATGGCCCGCACGATCGCCAAATCGCGGCTACTTGTACCCAGGTCGCGAACAAAAGACGTGTCGATCTTGAGAATGTCGACCGGCAGCGACTTCAGGTGCGACAAGACGGCGTAGCCGGTGCCGAAGTCGTCGATGGCGATCTGAACCCCGACCTCTTTGAGCGCCTCGAGCGTCTTGCGGGTGGTGTCGATGTCGCGAACCACGGCCCGCTCGGTGATTTCGAGGCAGACCGAGCCGCCATCAAGGCCGAACTCGTCGATGGTCTCGGCGACGCTGCTGACGAAGCCCCGGTTGATCAGCTGGGCGGGCGACACATTGATCCGCAACGTGGTGTTCAGTCCGACGCCACGGGAACGCCAGCGGCTGAACTCGGCCATCGCCGTCCGCATCACCCAGCGGCCCAGGTCGTTACCCAAGTTGGCGGATTCGACCACGCCTATGAACGACTCCGGCAGCAGCAGTCCCCAGGTCGGGTGTCGCCACCGGACCAGCGCCTCGACGGCCACGATCGCCCCGGTCCACAGGTCGACTTCGGGCAGGTAGTGCAGCAACAACGCTTCATTGTCGATGTCGCCGCGCAGGTGTAGCTCGATGTCATTGCGGAACAGGCGCTGCAGCGACATGTCGTCGCTGGAGACCGCGACGCTGTTGCCGCCCGCCCGCTTGGCGGTCAAGACGGCCTCGTCCGCGCGGTGCAGCAGGTCGCTGGTGTTATCGCGTCCCGGGGCGCCTACCGCGACGCCGACGCTGACGGTGCGGGTGATCATGTGGCCGCCGAGCGCCATTCGATCGCGCAGCGCCGCGCACAGTTCCTCGCCGGTCTTTTCCGCTTCCTCGATCGACATGGACTGATCCGGCACAACGACGAACTCGTCGCCGCCCAAGCGGGCCGTCATGCTTTTGACGCCGGCTTTCGTCCGAAGCTGTTCGGCGAATGTCCTCAGGTACCAGTCGCCGGCGGTATGACCGAGGTAGTCGTTGATCGACTTCAGCCGGTCGAGGTCGAGGTACAGCACGGGCACGGGACCGGGCTTGCCTGCAGCGAGGCGCTCGGACAGATGGGCCATGAGTGCGCGGCGGTTGTGCAGGCCGGTCAGATCATCGTGCTCGGCCAGGTTGCGGAGCTTCGCTTCGGCGGTGATGCGGGCCTGCAGCTGGGCCAGCAAGGACGCGACGGTCTGGATCGTGTTGAGTTCCTCGGTACGCCACTTCTTCTTTTTGAACTTCGTGCAGGTGAGCTGCCCGGTGGTGACACCACCGGAAATCAGCGGAGCCGAAACCACCGAGGGGGAGGTGAACTTGGCGGTGTCGGGACCCCAGCGTTCCTGCGCGGCGGCCACCCAACGCGCGACGGTGGCATCGGACGCCTCCGGCTGAATGATCGTCAGCTTCTTGCCATGGCCGCACAACGCCAGAACCGGGTCGGCACTGCTGAAGTGAGCGACCGAAGTCGGATCCGGAACCGACTTGTCGCGTCGGGGTGGCCAGAGCGCGACCAACTTCGACACCCGGATCTTGTGGTCGTTGTGCCGCAGAAAAGCGCAATCAATATCGAGGTGCTCGACGAGCTCGGCCAGAACTTGTTCGTTGACTTCGGCAACCGTCGACGCCGTCGTCTCCATCAATCGGGTGGCGACGCGGGTGACCAGATTGCGCGGCAACGTCTCCTCCGATGTGATGCGAAGCTCGAGGTGCCGCGTCGGTTATCCGTAATAAGTTAATAGCCGTCGGTGGAATTCAGTATCGAGGTCGGAGCGCAGCAGTTCGACTGACTATATACGTCCGGCATGGCCACCGCCGGGCCAAGCTATTAGTCGACCTTACTGACCTGAATTGAGGTCTACTTGGCCTTCGTAAGACCAGCTCACGGCTTGGCGCGCCCCGAGCGGCTCAGCCGCCACTCGGGCGGGAAGTTCAGGTCGTTGTCCTTGACCACGTTGTTGAGGCCCTGCTCGAAGGTGCCATCGGTGAGGTCGACCTCTTCGGCGTCGTTTTTTATCAACGGCAGCATGCCCTCGACCATGCCGGTGAGCAGGCTGCCGAAGTACTCGCCCTTGTGCTGCTTGTACAGCTCGATAAAGGTCTTCTGCACCGCGACGGTGTCCGTAGGGCGGGACCGCGAGCACGCCAGCGCGTACTTCTCTGTCTCGGCTTCCAGCTTGTCGCGAGGCACCACGCTGTTGATGAAGCCGCAGTCGTACATCTCTTTTGCGGTGAAAGGCCTTCCGGTGAAGAGCATTTCGGAGAACTTGCGCAGACCCATGGTCTCGGCCCACCACCAGAGCCGGGGTCCCCAGCCCACGTAACGGAAAGCGGGGTGCCCGAACAGCGCGTCGTCGGATGAGATCACCAGGTCTGCGTCGCCGGCCTGGTAGAAGTGCCAGCCGTAGCAGTAGCCCTTGGCCTCGATGATGCTGATCTTCCGAAGCTCTTGCAGTGGGCGGTTTCCGGCGCGGGCTTTGGCATAAAAGTCGGTGACGGTGGACAGGTAGCGGTACGAGCCGCCGGGCGGATATTTGACGTCGTCGTCGTTGATCGCGACCTCGTGATTCAGCGGCATGCCCGGGTTCTCCAACATCGGGCGCTGCTCGGGAAGGTCGCCGCCGCTACCGAAA
>CBAAAS010000242.1:0-5421 GCA_964658855.1 uncultured Mycobacterium sp. | reverse complement strand
CGGTTGGCCGCGGCGGCCTGGTCGACGACCGACTGCGCTACCGGTCGGCCGCCGGTCATGGCGCGCTGCACACTGGCACCCTCCGGGTTGGACGTCGCCGCCAGCACGAACACCCCGCGGCCGTGGTCCGCGGCGCTGTCCAGCAGCGGCTGTAGCGAGCCGAAACCCAGGTAGGGCGACGCTGTCACCGCGTCGGAAGCCAGCGGCGAGTCGCCGGTCCACGCGGCTGCGTAGGCGGCCATCGTCGATCCGATGTCACCGCGCTTGGCATCGGCCAGCACCAGCACACCGGCGTCGCGCAGGGCGGCGATGGTGCGCTCCAGCACGGCATAGCCCGCGGCGCCGTAGGCCTCGAAGAACGCCACCTGGGGCTTGACGACGGCGAAATCTGCATACGCCGCCACACAGGTCTCGCAGAACGCCGCCAGGCCCTCAGTGCTGACCGGCAGATCCCAGGCCCGCAACAGCTCTGGATGCGGGTCGATGCCCAGACACAGCGGTCCCCGACGGGATACCGCGTCGGCCAGCCGGGCGCCGAACCCGGGCATGCCTACTTGCCGCCGTGGTTCAGCGCGCTGTGCAGCTCCTGCAGCGAGCGCACACCGATATCGCCGCGGATCGCGGCTTCGATGCCCTGAACCGCCGCCGACACTCCCTGGACCGTGGTCACACACGGGATGTTGACCAAGACTGCCGCCGAGCGGATTTCGTAGCCATCGATACGCGGGCCAGAATTTCCGTACGGCGTGTTGAAGACCATGTCGACTTCGCCCGCACGAATGGCGTCGACGGCAGACATCGGCGGCCGGCCCGGCTGCGCCTCTTCGAAGTGCTTGCGAACCTCGTCGCACGGAATACCGTTGCGGCGCAGCATCTCGGCGGTGCCCTCAGTGGCCAGCACCCGGAAGCCCAGGTCGGCCAGCCGCTTCACCGGAAACACCAGCGAGCGCTTATCCCGGTTGGCCACCGAGACGAAGATCGTCCCCGAGATCGGCAGCGACCCGTAGGCCGCGGTCTGGCTTTTCGCGAAGGCGCTGCCGAAGTCGCGGTCAATGCCCATCACCTCGCCGGTCGACTTCATCTCCGGCCCCAGCAGCGAGTCGACACCCGAGCCATCGGCGCGGCGGAACCGGTGGAACGGCAGCACCGCCTCCTTGACCGCGATCGGCGCATCCGGTGCCGCGTTGCCGCCGTCGCCGACGGCTGCCAGCAGGCCTTCATCGCGAAGTTGAGAGATCTTGGCGCCCAGCATGATTCGGGCACACGCCTTGGCCAGCGGTATCGCGGTCGCCTTGGAGACGAAGGGCACGGTGCGGCTGGCCCGCGGGTTGGCCTCCAGGACGTAGAGCACATCGTCCTTGAGCGCGTACTGCACATTGAGCAGACCCACTACGCCGATGCCGTGCGCGATCGCCTCGGTCGCGTTGCGCACCTTCTCGATGTCGCTGCGGCCCAGGGTCACCGGTGGCAGCGCACACGCCGAGTCACCGGAGTGGATGCCGGCCTCTTCGATGTGCTCCATGATGCCGCCGATGTAAACCTCGTCGCCGTCGCAGAGCGCGTCCACGTCGATCTCGATGGCATCTTCGAGGAAGCGGTCCACCAGCACCGGGTGTTCGGGCGAGAGTTCCGTGGCCCGGGCGATGTAGCCCTGCAGTGTCTCGTCGTCGTACACGATCTCCATGCCGCGACCGCCAAGGACGTACGACGGCCGAACCAGCACCGGATACCCGATGTCGGCGGCGATTCGCCGCGCCTGCGCGAACGTGGTCGCCATGCCATAACGCGGGGCCGGCAGTCCTGCCGCCGTCAGCAGGTCGCCGAACGCGCCGCGGTCCTCAGCCAGATCGATGGCCGCCGGCGGGGTGCCGACGATCGGCACACCCGCGTCGGCGAGTCGCTGCGCCAGCCCCAGCGGCGTCTGGCCGCCGAGCTGCACGATGACGCCGACCACGCCCGGGCCGCCGGCACCGGAAAGTTGCTCGGCGTGGAATACCTCCAGGACGTCCTCGAACGTCAACGGCTCGAAGTAAAGCCGGTCGGCGGTGTCGTAGTCGGTAGAGACCGTCTCCGGGTTGCAGTTGACCATCACGGTCTCGAAACCGACCTCCGACAAGGTCGTTGCGGCGTGCACGCAGCTGTAGTCGAATTCAATGCCCTGGCCGATCCGGTTCGGTCCCGAGCCCAGGATCAGCACCTTGGGCTTCTCGGTCTGCGGGGCCACCTCGGTTTCGGCGGAGGGGTCGAGCTCGTAGCTGCTGTAGTGGTACGGCGTCTTGGCCTCGAACTCCGCGGCGCAGGTGTCGACGGTCTTGTACACCGGGTGGATGCCAAGTCGCCGCCGCAACGAGCGCACCCCGCCCTCGCCGGCCAATTCCGGTCGCAGCGCCGCGATTTGACGGTCCGACAGGCCATTGTGCTTACACCGGCGCAGCAGCTCGCCGTCGAGCACTGGCGCCTCGCTCACCTCGTTCCGCAACGTCAGGAGCTCGGCGATCTGGGCGACGAACCACGGGTCGATTCCGGAGGCTTCGGCCACCCTGTCCACCGATGCTCCCAGCCGCAGCGCCAGCTCGACGTCGTAGAGCCGGCCCTCGGTGGGTGTCAGCAGCCGCTCCAGCGCGTCCTCGGCGGTGCCGTCGGTATCCGGTTTGGTCCAGAAGCCGGCCCGGCTGGTCTCCAGCGAACGCATCACCTTGCCGAGCGCTTCGATGAAGTTGCGGCCCAACGACATCGCCTCGCCCACCGATTTCATCGTGGTGGTCAGCGTCGGGTCGGCGCCGGGAAACTTTTCGAATGCGAACCGCGGCGCTTTGACGACCACGTAGTCCAGCGTGGGCTCGAAGCAGGCCGGGGTCTCTTTGGTGATGTCGTTGAGGATCTCGTCGAGGGTGTAGCCGACAGCCAGCTTCGCGGCGATCTTGGCGATGGGAAAGCCGGTGGCCTTGGAGGCCAACGCACTTGACCGCGACACCCGGGGGTTCATCTCGATGACGACCAGCCGCCCGTCGCGCGGGTCGACCGCGAACTGGATGTTGCAGCCGCCGGTGTCGACGCCGACCTCGCGCAGGATGTCGATGCCGAGGTCGCGCATCCGCTGGTATTCGCGATCCGTCAGCGTCATCGCCGGAGCGACCGTCACCGAGTCACCGGTGTGCACGCCCATCGGGTCGACGTTTTCGATCGAGCACACCACGACGACGTTGTCTTTGCTGTCGCGCATCAGCTCGAGCTCGAATTCCTTCCAGCCGTAGATCGATTCCTCGATCAGCACGTTGGCGCTCGGCGACGCTGCCAGACCGGCGCCGGCCATCCGGTCGACCTCCTCGGCGGTGTGCGCCAGACCCGAGCCCAGCCCACCCATGGTGAACGACGGCCGGACCACCACCGGCAGGCCGAGTTCGCCGACCGTCTCACGGACCTCGTCCATGGTGAAACAGACACGGCTGCTGGCTGATTCGCCGCCGACCTTGGCAACGATGTCCTTGAACATCTGCCGGTCCTCGCCGCGCTGGATGGCGTTGAAGTCGGCACCGATCAACTCGACGCCGTGACGCTCCAATGCGCCGTTCTCATGCAGCGCGACCGCGGTGTTGAGCGCGGTCTGACCGCCCAGGGTGGCCAGCAACGCATCGATCTTGTTGCCCCGCTCGGCCTGCTGGATGATCACCTTCTCCACAAAGGCCGCAGTGATGGGCTCCACATAGGTGTGGTCGGCATATTCCGGGTCGGTCATGATCGTCGCCGGGTTGGAGTTGACCAGGCTCACCTGGAGGCCTTCGGCACGCAGCACCCGGCAGGCCTGGGTCCCGGAATAGTCGAATTCGCAGGCCTGCCCGATGACGATCGGCCCAGAGCCGATCACCAGGACATGCTTGAGATCAGTCCGCCGTGGCATATTTTGCATCTCCGATCGGGGCGCGAGCGTGCACAGTTGCACGCTGTTCACGTCGTGTCGCCGGACAAACACGCACACTCGTCATCGTTGGCTGCTCATCAGGTCGACGAATTGGTCGAACAAGTACTCCGCATCGTGCGGCCCGGCCGCGGCCTCCGGGTGATATTGCACCGAAAATGCCCGTCCATCAGCCAGTTTCACACCCTCGACGACTCCGTCGTTGGCGCAGGTGTGACTGACCACCGCCGCACCGAACGGCGTATCGAACCGCTGCCCCGCCTCACCCTCGAGGGCGAACCCGTGATTCTGGGCGGTGACCGCGACCCGCCCGGTCGCGTGGTCCATCACCGGGATGTTGATGCCCCGGTGACCGAAGGCCATCTTGTAGGTCGACAGACCCAGCGCGCGGCCCAGGATTTGATTGCCGAAACAGATGCCGAACAACGGGATTCCGGCGCCGAGCACCTCGCGAGTCACCGCGACGATGTGGTCGGCGGTGGCCGGGTCCCCCGGTCCGTTGGACAGGAACACCCCATCCGGTCTGAGATCGGCGATCTGCTCGAACGAGGCCGACGAGGGCAGCACGCGGGTGCGCACTCCGCGGCGGGCGAAGTTGCGCGGCGTGTTGGTCTTGATGCCGAGGTCGATCGCGGCCACGGTGAATCGTTGCTGCCCTTCGGCTTCCACGATGTAGGCGTCCGGGGTGCTGACCTGTCCGGCCAGGTCGGCACCGAGCATCGGCTGCTGGCCGCGGACCCGTTCGGTCAGCTCTTCGGGCGAAGCGAGTGATTCGCCCGAGAACACGCCCGCCTTCATCGAGCCGCGGCTGCGCAGATGACGGACCACAGCGCGGGTGTCGATGCCGGCGATGCCGACGATCTGCTGGCGGACCAGCTCATCCTCCAGCGTGCCGGTGGCACGCCAGTTCGACACGCGCGGCGACGGATCCCGTACCGCATAACCGGCGACCCAGATCTTGTCGTCGCGACTTTCACCGTCCTCACCGTTCCAGCCGGTGTTGCCGATCTGTGGGGCCGTCGCCACCACGATCTGCCGGTGATAGCTGGGGTCGGTCAGCGTCTCCTGATACCCGGACATGCCGGTGGAAAACACCGCCTCGCCCAGTGTTTGGCCGATCGCGCCGAAGGCCGTCCCGGTGAAAGTCCGGCCGTCGTCGAGAACCAGCATCGCCTTCACAGCGCGACTCCTTCCGGCCAGCTCTGCAGCCAGCCCTTGTATTCGTCGCGGTTATTGGCGCGAAACCCGGTGTCGATCTTGACCCCTGACGGCAGCCGCCACCGAATCGCCAGGATTCCGTCGCGTGCGGCGACCTTGCCGGCGATGACGTGCTCGGTGCGGATACCGGAGATCGACTCGCTCGGAATCCAGATTGGCTGTGCGCCGATACGCTGCACCAGGATGCCTTCGGGGTGGCGAGTCAGCACCGCCTTGCTGCGGTAACCGAGGTCGCCGACGGTGATCCGCTGGCTCCAGGCCGGAGCCATGGTGCAGCCGACATAGAC
>CBAAAS010000241.1:0-5448 GCA_964658855.1 uncultured Mycobacterium sp. | reverse complement strand
GGGGTCGCCGTTATTAAAGCCGAACCCTTCATAGACCGGCCCGCTGTCGATGCTGCCCGGGGCGTCGGGGTTGAAGGTGTACCCGCCCAGCAGACTGTTGTCGCCGGTCAGGGGAGCCGCGAAGAAATTGCGAAACAAGCCGAAATCGGGGCTGAACAGCGCGTTGGCGAAGCCGATGTCCCGGTCGATTCCGGTGATTCCAGTGACCACCTCCGCCGGGACGATGGGGGCACAGGTCATTACGCCGCAGCCAGCAGCGTCAATCGGCAGTTCGGACGCCAGCAAACCGGTGATCTGGTAGTCCAGGCCGCCGAGCCCCTCGGTGAGCCCCGGGAACGGCGCGAACAACGAATCGATGGCCGCGACATGGCCCGGGTCGCCGGGGTCGACGCCGAACAGGTTGGCGGCGCCGACGACAAAAATGTTGTCGTTGAAGAACAGCGAGTCCGCGGCGGTGTCCAGGCCCTGGACCTCGTTGGCCGGGATGTTGACGATGTCATAGAACAAGTTCAACGGGATGTTGAGCACCGAAGCATCGGCGTCGACGAGTCGTGTCTCCGCGGTCACCACGGGAGCGCTTGCAGGCCGCGACGTGAACGGCGTGACCGCGATGGCTCCGGTCGTCGCAAGTAACGCACCTACCAGGACGTATGAACGTGAAACAGCGTGCACGGCGATCCTCCCCGAATCTTCCTGAGAGCCGCTCAGACCTGAACCAACCTGAGAGGATCCTTCGGATAGCTATTCGGTGCGGAGCCGCAATTGGATCGCGCGCACAGTCGACCAATATCTGTGACGGTCGACTCGATTTTTAGGTCAGGTACCCAACCAGGCGCGATTGCCGTAAGTGTCGAGGTGCACGACCTGCTCGACCGGTATCCGCGTGGTCGGCCCATAACGTCCGCGCGGCCACCCGAGGGCCACCACGCAGCACGGCGTCACCGCACGCGGAAGGCCGAGGATTTTGCGGGCCCGGCTCACGCCCCACAGCGGCAACGTGATCAGCGACGCGCCCAAGCCCATCGCACGAGCCGCCAGCAGAAGGTTCTGCACGCTCGGGTAAATCGAGCCCCAATATCCCGACACCGCGGCGTGGGGCATTAACGAGTAGGGCGCGCGGCCTTCGCGGACGGTGAGCCGTAGGCAGGCCACCACCAGAACCGGGATCTCGTTGAAGTGGTCGACCTGCCATTGCGCCGCGCGGATGACCTTGGCTAACGACGGGTCTTCATCGCCGGCGCCGCTGAGCAGTCCGCCATAGGAGAATTTCCAGCCTTTGCGGTAGCGCCCGGCGAGTTTCTTGATCACCCGCCGATCCTTGACAACGATGAACTCCCAGTTCTGGCCGTTGGCGCCGGTCGGCGCGCGCAGCGCCAACTCGATGCACTTCAGCACCACCGCGTCGTCGACCGGTTCGGCGTACACCCGGCGCACCGCCCGCTGGGTCAGCATCGCGTCCCGCAGCGGCATGTTCAGACCGTCGAGCGCGTCGGATGTCGTTGGCGCTACCCGGAAAGCGTCGGCGTAGGGATTTGGCGTGTCAGTCATACGTTCAGGGGTTTTCGGTGACCCACCGCGCGGTGAAGTCCTGGACGTCCGGTATCCCCTTGGCGAATTCGCGCGCGATGAAACTCTCGACCGTCCCGCCCACCACCGGGACTTTGAACTCCACCGTCCCGTTCAGCGTCAGCAGCGAACCGCTCGCGGTGGGCGCGACCGAAGCGTCCGCCGAGCCGGACCCGGGTGCTCCGGTCACGGCGACGGTAATCCTTCCGCGGAGTTGATCGCCCGACGGCGTCCACGTCTCGGTGCTGCGGACGTTGATGTCGCGCCGGTAGAACTTGGAGACGATCCCAGGCAGTACGTCGCGGCCGACGTCCTGCACGGTGGTCACCCGCACGGTCCGGTCATCGTCGACGACGAGGGATTCCAGCGTGGTGCCGCCGCTCATATTCTCGAGGCGGGCCAGCCAGTACTCCTCGGTGCTGAAGGCGGCGTGAACCTCGTCGACACTGGCGGGTGATTCGACCGAGACGTCGAAAGGACGTGGCATATCGGTCCTACACCGGTTCCTGGCCCGGCAGCGCCGAACTCTTGGCCAGCAATCGATCAGCCAGGCGGCCGGCGAACGTCCGCGTCTGCTCCAACTGCTGGGGCTGGACGTTGGTCGGCGGAAGCTTCAGGCCCATCGATTTCTTGCGGTACTCCCCCGTGCCGAGGTAGCTGGTCAGCGCCAGCATCGAGTGCAGGTTGTCGCCGGGATAGGTGAAATGGAGTTCGTCGACGTAGCGGCCACCCTGCTCCTCGGCCAGCTCGCGCACCCCTTCGAGGTTCGCCTGCCAGAACGTACGGCACACCACGAACACCGCAAACGGTTTGCCGGACAACAACTTACGCGCCTCGTCCGACTTCAGGAACGAGCGCATCGGCATGCTGACGTTGTCCCACCAGGTGGGCGATCCGATCAAGATAAGGTCGTAGTCGCCGTCGCGCACGGTGTCCGGGGTCTGTATCTCCCCGACCTCGTTGCGCTTCTGCGCCCCCAGCACGCTGAGCATGTCGGGCCACACCCGCCGCATCGGGAAGCGCGAGAACTTCTCCGAGTACTTCGGGTCGGTGAACTTGATCTCAGCGGTCTGCACGTCGCAGCCTCGGTCACGGAAAACCTCACCCGCGGCTTCGAGCACCTTGTGCGCCTGACCGGTGTATGAGTAGTACAGCAGCAAGACCCGCGGCGGGCGTGCGCCGCCGGTACTGGTCGCATCCGTCATGGCTTCCTCCCTCTCCCGAAGTCAGACACTAGCTTCTGGTGGTGACCCGCCTCGCCCGGCTCTGCCGCCCTCACGATCACCATTAGGCTTTAGCCCCGTGACCGACAAAGTTTCCATCGACCTCAGCGGTCCCTCGCAGACGATGCTGACCACGCTCTACTGCAAGGCACTGGACGCCGACTGGGACCGGCCGATCCTGGGTGACGACTTCGCGAAGGCGGCCGTGGCCCGGATCGACTACGACTGGGCCGAGCTCAAGGTCTCCAACCGCTGGACGCCTCTGGTGACCGTGCGCACCGCGCAGTTCGACGTGTGGGCCGGTCAGTTTCTGGCCGCCCATCCCGAGGCTACGGTCATCCACGTCGGCTGCGGCCTGGACAGCCGCGTGTTCCGGCTGGACCCCGGTCCGGGCGTGGAATGGTACGACGTCGACTTTCCATCGGTAATCGCGTTGCGCGAGAAGGTTTTTCCGAGCCGGCCGAACTATCACCTGGTTGCCACGCCGGCGACTGACCCATCCTGGCTGGACCAGATCCCGGCCGACCGACCGACATTGCTGCTGGCCGAGGGCATCAGCATGTACCTGGCCGAGGATGACGGCATCGCACTGCTGCAGCACGTGATCGATCGATTCGGTACCGGCGAGATTCAGATCGATTACTACAGCCGGCTCATCGTCCGATCGCAGAAAACGCACCGCCTGCAGCGGCAGTCCGGGTCGACGCTGTACTGGGCCGTGAACAAGCCGTCCGAGGTCCTTGATCGCCTGTCCGGTGCCCGATTGGTCGACGGGGTGACGTTTTTCGACGCCAGCACGTTCGGCCGCGCATCGGGAGCATTCCGGGTGATGCGGCAGTTGGTTCGCCCTCTGCCGCCGCTGCGCCGAACCTTCCAGTACCACCGCTACGCCTACGGACCGGTCAGCTGACGCTTGCGTGCTGCTCGGCGACGGCGATCAGTAGCGACTGAATAGCCTCGATCGACTTCTCCGGCTCCGGCCCGTGCGAGTGGTACTCGACGTTGAGCTGGTCGGCATAGATCTGGGTGAAGTAGATCTCGATGCCGGCGCTCACCTGGAAGTAGAGCTCGCCGTGGGTAGCGGTCACGTCCACGCCTTTGGGGGTGCGCACCGGGGGCACCAAACCGTTGTCGGACAACAAGACAACGTCGGGCATGCCGGGTGCGTTGCCGACGTACTGCGGGCTGAAGTGCAGGCGGGACTGCTGGATCACACCCTCGTCCAGGTCGCCCTTGAACGTCGCCGCGATGTCGCGGGCAAGCTCGACCACGGTGGTCTTCTGATTGATCTCGGCGAGGTAGGTGCCCAGCCCGACCGGGTTGGTGCATCCGGTGGCCGACACCGGCGGCGACAAAAAGTACCGCAGGTCGACGGTGTAGATGAACGGCACCGGGATGTTCAGCCGGCCGCGCACCTGCCATTCCGCGATCAGGATGGCAGCCGACAGCACGGAGTGCAGACCGAGCTTCTCGGCGCGGCACAGTTCGACGATGGCGTGCGTCTGGCCTTCGCTCAGCCGGCAGGACACCATCGGAACGCGCACGGGCGACGGGGGTTTCGCTCCGGTGTCACCTCGTCGCGACGGCGGTAGGTCGTAGGCGAACAGCGCAGGCATGAATCGCTCGATACCCGATCGCGATCCCTTGTGGATGCCCCGGTCGGCAAGCACGGTCTCGATCGATTCCGGTGCAGGCTGCGCGGTCACCGGACTGGTCTTCCCGTTGGTGACCAGATCGGTGTAGAACGACAGCAATTCCTCGATCAAGCCGTACATGTGGTGACCGTCTGCCAGCGCGTGGTGGACGTAGAGCGTGGGATGCGCCTGCCCGTCGCGGATGAACAGCCGCAGGTGCACGAGCGCCTCGCCCTGGTCGAAATGCGGTGGCGGGTTGTCGGTTTGCGACGCGTCCACCTCGACCACGTCGAGCCCCGCGTGCATCAGGTCGTCGGCGACCAGCTCGTGACGGCCGTCGTCGCCGCGTTCGAGGCGCGCGGTCAGCACCGGGTGCGCCTCGAGCAGTAGATCGAACGCGTCTGTCAATGCGTCGACGTCGATGGGGCCCTCGAGGTGCGCGGAGAGACCCACGAAATTGTGCGTCTCAGCGAGCATTTCCTCACTGAGCGCCAACTTGCGAATGACCGACGATGGAAACACGATTACCTTTCTAGCCTTGACGAGATCTACGACAGGTCAACGAGTTCCATCTCGTCGCTGCCGGAGTCCATCTCGTCCGCCGCGAGCGCTTCCCGGAGCAGCTCCAACAACGTCCGGGAGAACCCGCCGGCAAGTGCCTGCACGGTGGCCCCGTCGACCCGCCGGCTGTCGTACCACCAGTCCAGATGCAGCACACCGGCGGTACGAAAGACCCGCAACTCGATTCCGTGGCCCAGGCCCGGAATCGCTTCGCGCACCGGCAATGCGGTGTCGGAGTCGAATCGGACCGCGACATCCTCGCCAAGCGGCGGCAGATCGGGGATCGTGCCGATGTAGGAGAAGAAGATGTCGGCCGGAGCCACAGCGCCGAGCTGCCGCGCTGTCGGGGCGTAGAGGTAGCGCAGCAGCCCATAGCCGAGTCCGTAGTGCGGGACGGCAGTCAGCGTGTTGTGCACGTCGTCGAGCAGCTGCCTGGCGTCGTCGTCTTTGGCGCAGGTGAGCGC
>CBAAAS010000240.1:0-5449 GCA_964658855.1 uncultured Mycobacterium sp. | reverse complement strand
CGGTGATGACTATCAGCCAGACTGGTGGACCGGCGTGGTGGACGCGGTCAGCGACACCCTGCCCGACGCCGGCCCGTGGGGCTCGATGCAGTGGCGGTGGATCAAACCGTTGTGAGCGAGTAGTCCGGCAGCGCGATTTTCTCTACGGCAAGGCTGCCAAATGTTTTGCCCGCCAAACTCATACCGGCGCGCACGAGCGGGCTGGCGATAACCCGGGCACCAGTGTGCAGAGCCCGGATGCCGGCCCGGGTCCGAGGGTTCGCACTCCGCAACACCAAGGGCCGGACATTCTGGGCGGTGGCGACATGCGGGCGCATGAACTGCTCGTAGGCGGCCAGCGCAGCGGGATGGTCCGCGGCGCGGGACAGCTCGCCGGCCAGCACATAGGCCCCGATCAGCGCCAGGCTGCTGCCCCCGCCACCGACCGGCGACGGACAGAATGCGGCGTCACCCAGCAACGCGACGCGGCCCTTGCTCCAGCGTGGTGCGCGCACCTGCCCGAGAGCATCGAAATACATTGGTGCGTCGTCGAGCCGCGCCAGCACGCGCGGCGCGGACCCGCCGGCGTCGGCGAAGGTGCGGCGCAGAATGGCGATCTGGTCTGCTCTGTTGAGATCTTCCAGGCCTTTGACATCCGACATGAACGACAGCATGGCTCGCATGGTGCCCATGTTGTCCGGCCGTAGGTGCAATGAGCGAGACCCGGGCACGTGCTGCCAGTTCCACCATTGGTCGTCCGACTGGTCGCGATCGATGGTCAGGTAAGCAACGTACATGCCCAAATCAGTTGTCGCAGTCGGCATAATTAGATCGCGGGTGCGTGAGCGCAGCCCTTCGGCGACGACGAGCAGGTCGGCTTCGATCGAGGACCCGTCGTCGAGCACCGCGGTGACGTGGTCGCCGTGGTCGGTGAGGGTACGGATCTGGGTGTCGAACCGATATTCGGTGGTGTCGCGCGTGTGCTCGATCAGAATGCGCGCAAGCTCACCGCGCAGGATCTCCAGTTCCGCCGTCGGACCGCTGACACCGGATCCATTCATCGGGAACGAGGCGGCCGTTGACCCGTCGTCCCTGACGAAACGCATGCCCACTTCGGTGGTGTTGGCGGCGCGGACGTCGTTCTCGATGCCCATCCGGCGGACGACTTCACACGCCGCGCCGCGCACGTCGATGTTGTGGCCCTCGTCGCGGCGCTCCGGGAACCGCTCGATGACAGTGGTCTGCCAGCCGTACGTGGCGAGTTGATGCGCGAGCGCGGGACCGGCGATGCCGGCGCCGGAGATTAGCGCACGAGGTTGACTCATCCGCGCTGTATAGACCAATTCCTGCGTCTGAAACCCTGGAGCGTTCGTTAAGCTTCCCACGTGCGGAATGCATACGGCCTGGTGGCAAGTTTTGCGGCAATGTGCATCGCGATTGCTCCATCGGCAGCGGCGAACCCGGTGGTGCGGCAAGGCAAGATAGACACCCTGCTGCTGTCCGATGACGATGTCAGCGCGATCGTCGGGCTGCCCCTGCGCCGAATCGGAGGCATCTATCCGTCGCCCGGGATGGCAGAACCGGGTGATGCCGATTGCAAAGCATTGGTCAGTTCCAGCGTCGACGTGTGGAGCGGTGATTTCACGGCTTTCCGGCAGGACACGCAACAAGACAACCCGGACAACCTCCAGTTCGCCGTCAAGCAATATGTCGCGACATATCCGAACTCCCTGGTCATGGCCCGCGTGTTTCGGCACACCTTCAGTTCTGACTTGGTAAACCATTGCAGCTCAAAAAGATTGACGGATGCGGGTGGTACACAATGGAGCGTTCTGGGGGTCTCCGTCATGGGAGGACGGGCAACCTGGAAGGTCGCTCAGTTGCAGGACGGGCAGGACATCACCTGGCATTGCGCCAACGAGGTCCAGGCGAAAGGCAACGTGATGTTTCAAGCTCAGGAGTGCCAGTTCGGCAACGGAAGCCCGGTGGCGGCGCAGCTGGCCGATTTGATCGCAAGCCGGATACCTTCCTGATGTTGGGCGATCGCGTGGATTCGCGCCCGATCAGTCGAATCCTTGCCGGTGTCGGGGGAGCGGGCCTTGCGGCAATGCTGTTGCTGGGCTGTGCGCACTCGGGCTCCGGCGCGGGTTCTGCGCCGGTCCGGATTCCGGTGCCGACCGATATGGCGAAAGGCCAGACGTCGGACGCTGTCGCGCCGAGTGGACCGCCGTCTGCCGTAGCGAGCGCGAAACCGGTTCCGCCGCCGCTGGTTACGCCGGACCGTCTGCGCACGTTGCTGGTGCCACCGGACGTGTCGGGCCCCATAGTCGGTTCCCCGCTGGGATTCGAGAAGCTGTTCAATCAGCCCGCGCCTGCTATCGACCTACGCGACCGTGCGTCGTGCGCGGTGCTGTTCGGCCCGACGGTCCATGACTACGGGCGAGAATGGACCGCCTACAAAGGGGCGCAGCAGAAGAACGCGGAAGACAACGCCGATCATGTCGTTGGGCAGGGCGCTGGGTCTTTCGCGGACCCCGACACTGCGCGCCGCACATTTACCGCTGCTTTCCCGCCGTCACTGAGTGATTGCAACTCGGTCGCGGTGAACAATCCGCGCGACAACGACCCGCAAATTACTTGGCGCTTCGAGGTTTCCAGCGTCGACGGCGCCCGCGCGCGGTGGAGTCGCGTTCAGCTCAACGGTGGCCAACCCACCGATTGGAGTTGCGCGTACGAGGCCCGGCTGAAAAGCAACGTGGTGCTGTACGCATCGGTGTGTGAGCACGGCGATGGCGGTGCCGCAGCGTCTAGTCAGCTCACCGACCGAATGTTGATCTGGTTCCCCGACGCCTGACGTGGGTTGTCAACCGACCCGACTGAGGATGTAGTCGGTGAGGCGCTTGACCACCGGATTGGGGTTGCCTACCTGTCCCACGGCCGAAATCGACATGACGTTGTCCAGATAAAAGATGACGAAGACGTAGTTGTATCCGTTGTACTGCCCGTAGTTCTTGGCTGCCAGCGTCCAGAGGATGACCGGGTCGTCGACCTTGAAGTCGAAGAGCTCGAACGTGGCGCCGGGCGTGCCATCCGGTGAGTTGAATTGCGCGTGGTTGCAACTGTTGAACAGATTTGGGTTGTAGACCGCGTGGAAGCGGTCTCTTGCGCTGCCGGCGCTGGAAAATGTCCCGACTGCCTGGCTGACGAACGCTCGTGTTGGGTCCGGCTGATAGGTCCAGTTCTGGCTGCGAAAGGCCGTGTAGTCCGTGCCCCAGACATCAACACTGGTGTCGAAGATCAGCGTCCGGCATTCGTCACGCTCGCTTAAATGATCCTGTGGTCGTGGTCGCACTCCTTGCGCGGCGATCTGCGTGACCGGCAGACCCACGTATTGACTGATCTCGTCGTCGGAGGGGATCAGCGAAACGATCCGGCCTGGAGGGACGGTGGCGCCGGCCGGTGGCGACTGCGACCACAGCGCCGCGACGACGACGGTAACGACAGCGGTTATTCGCAGGCCCGAACGGCGCCTCGTCTTGACCTCGCCCGAGCCACGTTGACGCACCCGCCGATCATAACGAGCCGACGGTGGCGCGCAGGCGCTGATTTCGAGCATCGATATCCGGCTGGGTGGCCGGAACCAGAACGTCGCCGCCGGGCCCGGCGGTACCCTGCGCGTAGGTGACGTGCGGAAGTTGTTCGCGCTCATACCGATCGAACGCCGCTGGAAGGTCGTCAGGGTGATCGCGGAGCGCCTCGGCCAGCAGCCAGGCGCCGGTCATCGCCAGGCTGGTTCCGCGACCCGACAGCGGCGACGCGCAGTATGCCGAGTCACCGACCAATACCACCCGGCCGCTGTGCCACGTCGGCATGTGGATTTGGCTGACGGAGTCGAAATAGAGCTCGCTGTCGCCGGTCGCGGCTCGAAGCAGCTCGGGGATTTCCCATTCGGTGTGGTCGGCGAACGTATCCTGCAGAATCCGCTTCTGGGCGGAGAGGTCGTGATAGTCGTAGTCGATCCACGGCGAGCGAAACACGAACACTGCCAATGCTTTATCGCGATAGGCAGCAATACCCACCATGTGACCGGGGAAGTTGTACATCGGATTACGGCGATCGGGTTGCGCGCGGTCCGGCAGGTCGGCCAGTGCAACGTAAAAGCCGAGGTGTCGGATGAACTGACTCTCCGGACCGAAGACCAGACCGCGGGTGGCCGAGTGCATGCCGTCGGCGCCGACCACGATGTCGTAGCGCTGCTGTTCACCGGATGCGAAGCGCACCTCCACTCCGTCGCCGTGGTCGTGAATCTCGGCGATCGATTCGCCGAAATGCAATGCGGTAGCGGGGTTCAGCGCTGCGCGCAGCACCAGGGCGAGATCCTCGCGGGGGATCTCGGTGTCGTCCGGGCAGTCGTTGAACTCGTCGTCGGGCATTTCAGCGAGTAATTCCCCGTGCCCATCGACGAACTGCACGCGTTCGCTCATGTCCACCCGGCGGGCGCGAATGGCGTCCAGCACGCCCATCTTGGCAGCTACTTTGATCGACTCGCCTCGGATGTCGATCGGGGATCCGTTGACCCGCAGATGATTCGCTCGTTCGACGATGGTGACGTCGTGATCGCCGCCGAGGGTGATCCCCGCGCTGAGGCCGGCCATGCCCGCTCCCGAGACCAGGATTCGCATGTCGTGTCCTCTCTAATAAGATACGATTTGTACCTTAACCAAGGTAGCTCGGTTGAATAGGAAACGCAATGTCTCTTAAGGGTGGCGTCCCGCCGCAGCGCCGGCGCGGTGAGGCGCTGGAAACCGCGTTGCTGGACGCGGCCTGGGCCGAGCTGACCGAACGCGGATACGACGAACTCACTATCGACGCGGTGGCCACGCGCGCGGGAACCAGCCGCGCGGTGCTGTATCGCCGGTGGCCCAGCAAGCAGGATCTGGTCCTGGCCACGCTGTCCGAATACGTCAGGAAAGACTTCGTGGAGGCGCCGGACACCGGGAGCCTGCGCGGTGACGTGATCGGGTTGCTGAAGCTGGCCAACAAGCTCCGGGTCCGGATGGCCATGGTGGTGTTCACCCAGCTCGGCGGGTTCTACCGCGAAGCCGACACCAACCTGGCCGAACTCGGCGCCTACGTGCAAGGCGGTCGCGACGCCGTGCTGGACGAAGTCATCGAACGCGCCGTCGCCCGCGGCGAGATCAAGCCGGGCCAGGTCAGCGCGCGCGTCGCCCGGGTGCCCGTCGACCTGTTTCGCTACGAGTTGATGATGACGTTGCAGCCGGTTCCCGAGCGCACGATCGAGGAGATCGTCGACGACGTTTTCTTGCCGCTGGTCAGGCAGGGTGGCGCAGAGACGTCCTGATCACAGGGCACACGTAGACTCGGCAGGCGAATTGTGAGCGACAGAAGAGGTAGTAGCCGATGAGCGGCCATTCCAAGTGGGCCACCACCAAGCACCAGAAGGCCGTCA
>CBAAAS010000239.1:0-5460 GCA_964658855.1 uncultured Mycobacterium sp. | reverse complement strand
CCGTTTCAAAGCGACTTAGGTCAGACTCCGGTACGGGCCTTCGTCCGGGCGTTACGACGCTTCAATGCACGTCGCTCGTCCTCGCTCATTCCGCCCCATACGCCAGAGTCCTGTCCGGTGCTGAGTGCCCACGACAGGCACTCGGTTGTCACCGAACAGCGGTTACAGACCAGTTTCGCGTCGGCGATCTGAGCGAGAGCCGGTCCGCTGTTCCCGACAGGGAAGAACAGCTCCGGGTCTTCGTCGCGACAGGTCGCTGTGTGGCGCCAATCCATTAGTCGTTGCTCCTCACTGTGTGCGCAGCAATGCGCACGAATGATTTTCTTCGGCTGTTAACGCAGGCACAAGAAATGTTTCCGTACCGTTTCACGCGATGGTTCGATCGTTTCACAGGCTCAACAGATGTCAATAGCGGCTCGTTGGTCCGTGGGCTATCTCACTTCAAGGATCTGTTACCAAATCCCTTAACCGGTTGTACTACACTCTGTGCGGCTCTGACCAGTGTTATTGCCCACAAGCCCTGATCGTTGCAGGTCAGAGCTGCTTTTTTGCCGGTGGCGCGACGACGTCCAGGGCGTCGGGAACCGACCGAAACGTCATGCCTTCGCGCAAGCCGAGGTAGTCACCGTCGATTTGGCTCGCCATGGGCGGATCGGCGCACGTCACGCGCACGCAATCGGCGTTGTCGTCGCGAACGACCTGATCACCGGCAATTTTGGGCTGTTTGGAGAACATCTGTGCGACCAGTCGCAGGCTTGGCACGATCTTCAGTTTGGTGACGCCGAACACCCCGAGGCCGGATTCGAAGCTGGTGCCGGGGTTGGTGCACATCGGGCGGGCGTCGGCATAGGTCCACGGGCTCGAGTTGGACACGAAGACGAAGTAAGTGCCGGCGACCGGCTCCCGGCCAGGTAGCTCGACGGTCAGCCGCGGCTCCTTACGGGCATATCTGAGGGTCGCCCGGGTCGCGGCGAGGATGTAGCGCGTCGGGGTGACCTTTCGGCCTTTTTCCCGCTGCGCCTCCACTTTGGCCACCGCCTCGGCGTCGACGCCCAGCCCGGCGTTGAGCACCGCCCACTGCTCGCCGCAGTCGATCAGCCCGATCCGGCGCCACTGCTTTTGCGGGCCGTACTTGTCGAGCAGCCAGATCAGCTGGTTGGTGGCGTCGATCGGGCCGGGCGGGATGCCCAGCGAGCGCGCCGTCACGTTCGCCGATCCGCCGGGGACGATCGCCAGTGCAGGGACATGCCCCGTGGGCAGCTGACCGGGCTTGCCGAGCAGGCCGTTGACCACATTGCTTACCGTGCCGTCGCCACCGTGTACGACGACGAGATCCACTCCGTCCTGGACCGCTGCCTCGGCTATTTCGCGCCCGTGTCCACGGTGGCGGGTGTGCTCGATCCTCAACTCGAGGCGGCTTTTGAGTGCGTGCGCCAGCAGATCGCGGCCGGCGGTCGTCGTCGATGTCGCGGTCGGATTGACGATCAGCACGGCGCGCATGACCTGAAAGCGTACGGGAGCGCGACTTTCGGGCCAGCGTGGATGGCTACGCTAATGCGGTGATCAGGCCTACTCCGACCAGCGTGCGTGGTGCGGGATTGATCGTGGCTGCTCAGGGGGCGGCGGGTCTGGTAGTCGCCGTGGTTCTGCTGATTCGGGCGATCGGTGGCGCGGGTCAACGCGGTAACAACGTGTTCGGGACGTCGGGGTGGTTCGCGCTGTTCGGCGGCGCGGTGTTGGCGGCCGGCTGGTCGTTGCTGGTCGGACGGCGTTGGGGCCGTGGTTTGGCGGTGTTCGCCGAGCTGTTGCTGCTGGGCGTGGCCTACTACCTGACGACGGGCTCGCATCGCGCGCTGATCGGTATCCCGGTGGCCGCCGTGGCGTTGGTCGTGTTGGCGCTGCTGTTCAGTCCGGCGGCGGTGCGTTGGGTGTCGGACCGGGCTGACTCTTGAACGCCGCTCCTTCTCATCGCTGCGCTCTGCATCGTCGCCGGCGTCAGGCGGACCCGGCCAGCGCGGACAACTCGGGACCCGACACCCGATAGGTGGTCCACTCGCTCTGCGGTTGACCACCGATGGACTGATACAGCGCGATCGCGTCGGTATTCCAATTCAGCACCGCCCAGGCCAGCCGGCTGTAGTTGTGCTCCACACATTCTTTCGCCAGCGCGGCCATCAGGCCGCGGGCCAGCCCGAGACGACGAAACTGCGGCCGCACGAACAGGTCTTCCAGGTAGATACCCTCGACGCCGTCCCACGTCGAGAAGTTCAGGAACCACAGCGCCATCGCCGCCGCGTCGCCGTCCACTTCGGCGACGTGTGCCCGCAGGGTCGTCGAATCACCGAAAAGTGCCGATCTGATTTGGGTTTCGACGACAGTGCACTGATCGGGAGCGCGTTCGAAGAGGGCCAGGTCGTGGATCATCGCGGTGATCGCCGCAGCGTCGCCCGGCGTGGCTCGACGGATGCGCACACTCATGGTCGGACCCCCAGCGCGGTCAGAATGGTGATGAATTTGGTTGTCGTCTCGGCGACTTCGCCGTCGGGATCGGATTCGGCGACGATGCCGCCGCCGGCGTGGGCCAGCGCGGTGCGCCGGTCGGCGGACAGTTGCGCGCCGCGAATGGTGACAACCCAGCGCCCGTCGCCGTTGGCGTCGCACCAGCCCACCGCGCCGGCGTAGAAGCCGCGATCGCCTTCCAGTTCGCCGATCAGACGTGCGGCGGCATCGGTGGGCACGCCGCCGACCGCCGGGGTGGGATGCAGGGCAAGTGTCAAATCGATTGCGGTCGTTGATGTATCGCGCAGCCGTCCGGTGATCGGTGTGCTGAGGTGCCACAGCGCGGTGGTGCGGCTCAGCGTCGGCGTGGGGGCGATCGTCAACTCGCGGCACAGCGGGCCCAATGCCGTGGCCATGGTGTCGATCACCAACTGATGCTCGTGGCGATCTTTCGCTGACTCGGCGAGCGCGGCCCCGGCGGCGGCGTCGCGCTCGGGATCGGCGGCCCGCGGCGCGGAGCCGGCGAACGGCTGGCAGCTCACCCGATCGCCGTCGCGGGCCACCAATAGCTCTGGGCTGGCGCCGACGAGCGCCATGCCCGTATAGTCGCCGCCCGCCGCTGACAGGTCGACGAGATAGCCGTATGCGGCCGGATCGTTGTTCACCAAGCGGCGCAGGATGATTCGGGCGTCCAGGGGGGCGTCGGCGGCCAGCCGCAGTGCGCGGGCCAGCACCACCTTCTGCAGTGTGCTGCCCGCGGCCGTCAGCTCGTCGCACGCGCGTCGCACCCGGGCGCGGTGTTCGTCGGGCGCGGGCAACGTCCCGGACACCCGCACATCGGGCATCGGTCCGGTTGGCCAGCCGGGCAGCTCGGCGGCCCGTCGGACGGCGCGCGGTGCCATCAATGCGACCGGTCCGTCGACGTCAAAAGCCAATGCGCCCAGCACAATTGATGCTTGACCCGAGCGCAGCGCCGACTGCGCACCGGCCACGTCTCGATAGCTTGACTGCACCCCGTCGGCGATCAGGACGCCGGCGGGCCCGCACAGCACGAACGGCGGCTCAGCCGTCATTCGGATTCGGATAGCCCAGTGCACCGAGCTGGCGGATGCCGTGTTCGAAGCCGCAGACCGCCATGGACGCGGCGGTCATGCCGAACCGGCTGCCCTCCACCAACGGCAGCTCCACCCAGCGGGTGATCAGAGCGCGGGAAAAGTGGCCGTGCCCGACGAACACCACGTCACGCGACGCCATGTACTCCAAGGCCAGCGCAACGGCGCGGTCCGCGCGGTCACTTACCTGCGCGACGCTTTCGCCCTCCGGGGCGCCGTGCGTCCAGATCGACCAGTCCGGCACAGTTTTCTGAATCTCCGCGGTGGTCACGCCCTCGTAAGTGCCGTAATCCCATTCAGTGAGCAGCTCGGATTTCTCGTCGACGGTCAATCCGGCGAGTTCGGCCGTCTCCACCGCACGCCGGCGCGGGCTGCTGATCACCAACGGGTCGTCAAGGTGCAGGTCGGCGAGTGCCGGGCCGGCTTCGGCGGCCTCCTCGCGACCGTGATCGGTGAGGTCGAGATCGGTGCTGCCGGTGTGCTGGCCGGACAGCGACCATTTGGTCTCGCCGTGGCGCAGCAACACCAATCGATGGCTCAGGACGCCCATGCTGACCGATTGTGCCTGACACGCAGGGCCATCCGCGCGCGGGCACCAGGGGTTTGGTGCCAGGATGGGCATTGATCACCCGCCGGCAATAAGGAGGAACGCCGCTTCATGACGACTCGGGTGTTGGCCGTGGCCAACCAGAAGGGTGGGGTGGCCAAAACGACGACGGTCGCCTCGCTGGGTGCGGCGATGGCGGACGCAGGCCGGCGAGTGCTGCTCATCGATCTGGACCCGCAGGGCTGTCTGACCTTCTCGCTCGGCCAAGACCCGGACAAGCTGGCGGTATCGGTGCACGAGGTGTTACTCGGCGACGTCGAGCCCAATGCCGCGCTGGTGGAGACCGCGGAGGGGATGACGCTGCTGCCGGCGAACATAGACCTGGCCGGCGCCGAAGCCATGCTGTTGATGCGGGCCGGCCGCGAGTACGCGCTCAAACGGGCGCTGGACAAACTCGATGGCGCATTCGACGTGGTGATAATCGACTGCCCGCCGTCGCTGGGCGTGCTCACCTTGAACGGGCTCACCGCCGCCGACGAGGTCATCGTGCCGCTGCAGTGCGAAACGCTGGCGCATCGCGGGGTCGGGCAGTTCTTGCGGACCGTCGACGACGTTCAGCAGATCACCAACCCCGGCCTGAAGTTGTTGGGTGCGTTGCCGACGCTGTACGACCCCCGCACCACGCACACCCGCGACGTGCTGCAGGATGTCGCCGACCGCTACGACCTGCCGGTGCTGGCGCCGCCCATCCCGCGCACGGTGCGGTTCGCCGAGGCCAGCGCATCGGGCTCGTCGGTATTGGCCGCGCGAAAGAACAAGGGCGCGGCCGCCTATCAGGAGCTGGCGCAGGCGCTGCTCAAACACTGGAAGACGGGCAAAGCGTTGCCCACGTTCGCGATCGACGCCTGAGCGGGATCGTCATCCGGGGCCTAGCGCGACGAGGGTTTCGCCGCGCTGCTCGAGCAGCTGCGAACCAGCCACGGCGGGGATCACCGCCGAGTTCGTCGCCTGCCGCTGCACCGGCAGGAAGCCTTCGCCGACGCCGGTGACCGGATCGCAGACGGCGATGCCGTCGGTCACCGGGACGAGTAATTTGCCGGCCATCAGGGTTGCCGGACCCACCGGGACCGAAGAACCGGCAGGCCCGATGGAATAGCGGTAGGTCAGATTTGCCGTGTCGAACACCATCACCCGGTGGCCGGTCCACCAGGTGATCAGGTTGCCGGACCGAGTCACCACGTTGGATGTCAACGGCGGCTCGGGCAGCAGGGTGCTTCCCACGGTGGTGCCGGTCTCGTCGAT
>CBAAAS010000238.1:0-5468 GCA_964658855.1 uncultured Mycobacterium sp. | reverse complement strand
GCACCGTTTTCCTGTACTCGGGTCAGGGTTCGCAGTGGGCGGGTATGGGGCGGCAATTGTTGGCCGATGAGCCGGCTTTTGCTGCGGCGGTGGCTGAGTTGGAGCCAGACTTTGTTGCGCAGGTGGGTTTTTCGCTGCGTGATGTGCTGTTGGCCGGTGAGCCGGTGGTCGGTATCGAACGTATTCAGCCGGTTTTGGTGGGTATGCAGTTGGCGTTGACCGCGCTGTGGCGCTCCTACGGGGTCGAGCCCGATGCGGTGATCGGTCATTCGATGGGGGAAGTGACCGCGGCGGTGGTCTCGGGTGCATTGAGCCCGGCGGACGGTCTGAAAGTCATTGCCACCCGGTCGAAGTTGATGTCGCGGCTGTCCGGTCAGGGTGCGATGGCGTTGCTGGAGTTGGGCGCTGCGGAGGCTGAGAAGCTGGTCGGGGAGTACCCCGACATCACGGTGGCGGTGTACGCCGCCCCACAGCAGACGGTGATCGCCGGGCCGCCCGAGCAGGTCGACGCCGCCATCGCGGTGGTTGACGCGCAGGGCAAATTGGCCCGCCGCGTCGAGGTGGATGTGGCCTCGCACCATCCAACGGTCGACCCGATCCTGGCCGACCTCAAGGTTGCGTTGGCCGACCTGAAGCCATTGACGCCGCGAATCCCGTTGATCAGCACGGTCGGTGAGGCGAATGAGGCCCAGGTGCCAAGTTTCAGCGCCGACTACTGGGTGGTCAACCTCCGCAAACCAGTGCGGTTCAGCCAGGCGGTCGCCAAAGCCGCCGAAAACCACACGACGTTCGTCGAAGTCAGCCCGCACCCGCTGCTGAGCCACGCCATCAACGGCACACTGGAGTCGGCCAAGCCGCGCGGCGGCGCCCTAGTGTCCGGAACCCTGACTCGCGACAACCCCGAGACGCTGACGTTCCACACCCAACTGGCGACGGTTCGGCCGCCGTCGGTCGCCGCGGCTGGGCAGATCAATAGCGGGACAAAGAAACTGATCGACCTGCCGCCGACGCCGTGGCAGCACGTCCGCTACTGGGCGGCCCCCACGGCGACCAACCGGCAGCCGGCCAGCGCCCACCCGTTGCTGGGCACGCACGTCGAGTTGCCGAACGGTCGCGACCACGTCTTCACGGCTGACGTCGGGACCGCGCTCGTCCCCTACATGCTCGACCACAAGGTGCACGGTCAGCCGGTCATGCCCGGCACCGGCTTCGGCGAGATCGCCTTGGCCGCCGCCAGCGAAGCCCTCGGCTTGCCGGCCACCTCGGTGTCCGTCGGCGTCGAGGTCGAGCAGATGCTGCCACTCGCCGAGTCGACTCAGCTCACCACCCAGCTGACCCGCGGCGAGAAGGACGGCGACGAGATCCGGGTCGAGATCCACTCGCGTTCGGCCACCGGCGCCTGGATTCGGCACGCCGTCGCGAAAGTCGAAGTGGGGCAGTCGGAAGCGCCGACCGTGCCCGCTGCATCTTCGGAGCCCGGTACGGTGCTCTCGCCCGCGGACCTCTACTCCGCGTTGCGCGCCACCGGGCTGCACCACGGGCAGGCCTTCGCTGCGCTGACCCGCATCGTCCGGCGGGCAGGCGGCACCTCGGAGACCGAGATCGTCCTGCCCGACGAGGCGACCGGCCACCGCGGATACCGGATCCACCCGGTGCTGCTGGATGCGGCGCTGCAGGGCCTGGCCGCCGCGCTGTCCAGCGATTCGTTGGCCGATGCCGAAGAGGCGACCTATCTTCCGGTGTCGTTCGAGAAGATCCGGGTGTTCGGCGAGGTCGGGCGACGGGCCCGGTGCCGGGCCGAGTTGGTCAACCCCGACGGCGAGGGGGCCGGCATCAAAGGCCGCGTCCTGATCACCGACGAGAACGGCAAGCCCACCGCCGAGATCAGCGGCATCTATCTGCAGCGTGTGCAACGTCGCAGTGTGCCATTGCCGTTGGAACAGAAGATCTTCGACACCGAATGGGTCGAGACGCCGGTTGACGCGACGGCAACCGCGCCGGACGGCAGTTGGCTGGTGCTGACCGACGGCGCCGAGTCCGAAGCCGTCGCCGAGGAATTCACCGCCGCATTCGGCTCGCCGACCCGACGGGTACTCACCGCCGACCTGTCCCGGGAATCGGCTGTCCTGGAAGCATTCTCGCAAGCGGCCGGAGACGCCGAGCTGCCGCCCGTCGGCGTGGTCGTGTTCGCGGGCCGCCAGTCTTTCGACGGCTCCGAGTCCGGTGACGCGCCGGGCCGCGGTCGCGACCTGACCTGGGGCGTCGCGTCGACGGTCCGGACGATCCTCACCGGCTGGCACGGCAAACCGCCGCGGCTGTGGGTGGTTTCCCGCGACGGACTGTCCGTCAGCGACGGCGAGCCGGGCGACCCGTCGATCAGCGCCCTGACCGGCCTGATCCGGGTGCTGGCCTACGAGCACCCAGACTTGCGCACCACGCTGGTGGACCTGCCGGGCGACAACATCACGTCGTTGACGACAGAGTTCGGGCTGACCGGTGACGACGTCATCGGCTGGCGCGACGAAAAGCGTTACGTGAAGCGGCTTTCTCGCGCGACACTAGGCCCGGCCAAGACCGACACCATCGTTCGGCCGGACGGCTCCTACCTTCTCACCGGTGGTCTGCGTGGGCTCGGTTTGGCCATGGCCCGTTGGCTGGTCGACAGTGGCGCGGGTCGGGTCGTGCTCAACGGACGCTCAGAACCGTCCGAGGAGGCGCAGGCGCTGATCGCCGAACTCGAGCAGCGCGCCCAGATCGCGGTTGTGCTCGGGGACATCGCCGCACCCGGTGTGGCCGAGAAGCTGGTGACCGCGGCCGAAGAGACCGGTCTGACCTTGCGAGGCCTGATGCACAGCGCCGTCGTGCTGGACGACCAGATCGTCGCCGGCCTCAGCCAGGACAGCCTGGAACGGGTGTGGGCACCGAAAGCCCATGGCGCACTGCGCCTGCATGTCGCGACCGCCGGCAAAGAGCTCGACTGGTGGGTCGGCTTCTCGTCGACGTCATCGCTGCTGGGCGCACCCGGGCAGGGCGCCTACGCGGCGGCCAGCGCATGGCTCGACGGCCTGGTCGAGTGGCGACGGGCATCGGGATTGCCTGCCACCACCATCAACTGGGGCCAGTGGTCCGACATCGGGGTGGCCCGCGCGCTGACCTTCAGTGCGCTGGACCCGATTTCGCCGGCCGAGGGCATCGAGGCGCTGGAGGCCATCCTGGCCGGCCAGCCCACCAACATCGGGGTCGCCCGGCTGCGCCTGGACCGGGCCGCGGCGGCCTTCCCGGAAATTCAGCAACTCGGCTTCTTCGCCAAGCTGGCCGAGGAACTCGACCTCGACGACGAGGACGACGACTGGGCCGGCCCCGACGCGCTGCGCGAACTGGATGCCGCCGAGGTGAACCGCCTGGTCATCGGGCGGTTGAGTGCACGCATCCTGGCCATCATGGGCTACCCGAAGGGCAGCACCCTCGACGCCGATCAGCCGTTGACCGAACTCGGCATGGATTCGCTAATGGCGGTGCGAATCCGCAACACTGTTCGTGGCGACTTCGGTGTGGAACCGCCGGTGGCCCTGTTGCTGCAGGGCGCCTCGTTGACCGCATTGACCACCGACTTGATCCGCCAGCTGGGCCTGGAGACCGACGACCAGGCTGACAGCGGGGGCGGGGTTCGTGACCGAGCCAACAAACGCGCCGCAGCCCGGCAGCGTGCGGCGGCTCGGCGAAAGGTAGGAGATCGAGTGTGACCAGCAACAGCGAACTGCCGCCCAACGCGATCGCGGTGGTCGGTATGGCGGCCCGCTTGCCAGGCGCCAACACGCTGTCGGCATTCTGGGACAACCTGCGCCACGGCAGAGAGTCGATCGTCACGTTGGCTGAAGACGACCTGCTGGCCGAGGGCATTCCCGAGAAGGCGCTGGCGAACCACGCCTACGTTCGGCGTGCCGCGCTGATGGACGGCATCGACGAATTCGACGCCGACTTCTTCGGATTCACCCCGCAGGCAGCGCGCTCGACCGATCCGCAGCACCGGCTGTTCCTGCAGACCGCTTTCCACGCTATCGAGGACGCCGGCTACAACCCCGCCGAGATCGAGGGCACGGTCGGCGTCTACGCGACCAGCACCACCAGCGGTTATCTGCTGCACAACATCATGTCCAACCGGGACCCGAATGTGGTCATGGGACAGGGCATCACGTTCGACATGGTCGAACTGTCCATGCAGAACGATAAGGACTACCTGGCCACCAAGGTGGCCTACGCGCTGAACCTGCGCGGCCCCGCGCTGTCGGTGCAGACGGCCTGCTCCTCGGCATTGGTCGCGGTGCACCTGGCCTGCCAGAGCATCCTGAACGGCGAATGCGAGCTGGCGCTGGCCGGTGGCGCGTCGCTGCGCATCCCGCATCACGTCGGATACTGGTACGCCCCAGGCTCGATGGTGTCGCCGACCGGTCACTGCCGGCCATTCGACGCCCGTTCCGACGGCACGATTTTCGGCAGCGGCGTCGGGGTCGTGGTGCTCAAGTCGCTGCAGGATGCCGTCGACGACGGCGACCGGATCCATGCCGTGATCCGTGGCTCGGCGTTGAACAACGACGGCTCGACGAAGATGACCTACGCCGCCCCGACAGCGGCAGGACAGGCCGACGTCATCGCCGAGGCGCACGCGATCGCCGAGGTCGACGCCAGCGAGATCAGCTACATCGAGACCCACGGCACCGGCACGCCGCTGGGCGACCCGATCGAAATCGAGGGCCTGCGACAGGCTTTCGAGGTTTCCGAGGAGACCCGCTCCGGCCCCTGCTACGTCGGCTCGGTCAAGTCGAACATCGGCCACCTGGAATCCGCCTCCGGGATCGCCAGCCTGATCAAGGCGATCCTGTGCCTCAAGCACCGGGCCATCCCCGCGACGTTGCACTACACCAGCCCGAACCCCGAATTGCACCTCGACCGTGGACCTTTCAAGGTTCGCAGCCAATACGGCCCGTGGGAGTGGGACGGCGTCCTGCGCGCCGGGGTCAGCTCTTTCGGTGTCGGTGGCACCAACGCGCACCTGGTGCTCGAAGAAGCGCCGGCCGGCGCGGTATCGGCTCCGGTGGCCGGTCCGCAGGTGCTGTTGATGTCGGCGCGAAGCACCGATGCGCTGGAGCAGTCGCGCAAGTCGCTGGCCGCCGAGATCTCCGGCGACGACCCGGTGAACCTGGCTGACGTCGCCTACACCCTCGGCCGTCGTCGCAAAGAGAAGATCCGGATGGCCGCGGTCGTCAATGATGAGCAGCACGCCAGAACCGTGCTGGAGACCGCCGAGAACGACAACGTCTACATCGGCGAATTCGCTGGCAACAAAGACAATTCAGACCAGGTGGTCTTCCTGTTCCCCGGTCAGGGCGCGCAGCACATCGGGATGGCACGCGGTCTGTATGACGCCGAGCCGGTGTTCGCTGAGCACTTCGACCAGTGCGCGACCGGGT
>CBAAAS010000237.1:2774-5477 GCA_964658855.1 uncultured Mycobacterium sp. | reverse complement strand
CCCATAGTTCTTTCATTGCCGTGTCGCTTTGTGCCAGTTGGGAGGGATCCGGCCACGTGAGTCTGCCTTTGACCAGCGAGGCATACATGCGCCCGGCCGGAGGAACAACCGTTCCCAGGCCGAGATCGGCGATCGCATATCCCGCCTGCTCGATCGTGTTGATGCCCGCCAGCGGGCGCACCGCAGAGGCCGATGCCATCGTCAGCTTCGCCCACCACGGCCATGCGCGATACAACGACGTGTCGGGCGTGAGCCCAGGGTTGTAGGCGATGACCCGCATCCGATTCCGCTGCGCAGCCATGGAGGCCTCGAAGGAACGCGCGGTAAGAAGATCACAGAGCTTGGAGCTCGAGTAAGCCCGGAATCCCGGGATGAAGCCTTGACCCTTGCCGTTCGGATGGGCCAGTGTTTCGGGATCAAGGTCCTTGGGTCCCAAAGGATTCAGCTTGGGATCGTGGACGTCGCTGGTGGTGATCACGACGGTCGCATTCGTCGCGAGACTGGGCGTGAGCAGCCTGAGCAGAAGATAGTGGCCAAGGTGGTTGATCGCGAATGTCGATTCGAATCCGTCCTCGGTCCGCTGCTTGGTATTTCCGAACTGTGCCCCGGCGTTCAGGATCAGGACATCGATCTTTGCGCCGGCCAACTTCTCGTTGATCGCCCGGACGAAGGACCGAACATCGGCGAGCCGTGCCAGATCCAATGGCAGCGCGTCGATCGTCGAGTTCTTGGCGGTGCGCGCCCCGAGAATCAAATGCGTATCGGGTACCTCGGAGATTCTCTTTGCGGCAACCGCACCGAAACCAGCGGTGCCACCGGTCATTACAACTGTTTTCATGCACCGAGTCTGGGCCGAGTTCGAGTGCCGAGGCAGTGGCCGGGTTGTCGTAGGACCGCCAGGGCCAGGACAACGGCTGCTGTGTCGTGCACAGTTGAAGAGTGGATTCCTGGGAGTTCGGCACGACCGTGCGCCACTGGCGTGACCGCATCGTTCCGGCGACGGTAGGTGTTGCCGAAGGACGCCGGCGCCGCGCAACCGGATTGCGCCGCGAAGAACTCGCCGAGCTGGCTGGGATCTCCGTCGACTATCTGACCAGGCTCGAACAGGGACGAGCCACAGCGCCTTCGGCGCAGGTCGTGGAAGCCATGGCCCGCGCATTGCGTCTCACCGACGCTGAGCGCGAACTGCTGTTCCGGCTAGGCGGACACGTCCCCCCGGGTCTCGACCTCGTGTCGACGCACATCACGCCAAGCGTGCAGCGGCTCCTCGATCGCCTGGCGAACACCCCGGTCGCCGTCTACGACGCCACCTGGACGCTCGTCATCGCCAACGCGCCCTATGACGCGCTGATGGGTACGACGACGAACTGGCGGGGAATCGAACGCAACAGCATCTGGCGCCAACTGGTCGGCCCGGGTAACCGCGCCGTCCACACCCCCGAGGAACGGGCCAACCAACAGGCCCGACTGGTCGCCGACCTGCGCCTGACCGCCGCACGCTATCCCGTCGACCAAAGGCTGAAGCGGCTGATCCGTGAACTCGCGGCGCAGAGCCCACGCTTCGTTGAACTCTGGGAGGGCGGCAACCTCGAGCCGCACCAAGACCACGGCAGGCACAAAACTATCGACCACCCCGCGGTAGGCCACATCACCCTCGACTGTGACACCCTCGTCGTCGCCGACAATGACCTGAGGATCATGATCTTCACCGCCGAACCGGGGACCGACGATGCTGAGCGCTTAGCTCTTGCAACCGTTCTCGGCACGCAGTCGCTGATCGACTAAATTCCCTTGCGGACGATCCCGACGCTGAAAGTTGTTGTCAGCGCCGGGAATCGCCTTCGGCCGCGGTGGCAGATCCAGGATTCGAACCTGGGTAGGCGTTAGCCGACGGATTTACAGTCCGCTCCCATTGGCCGCTCGGGCAATCTGCCGTGTATTACGGGTAGCTAGCCTACAACGAAGATGTACTCAGATAACAAACGGCCAACGCCGATGGAAGGAGACGTATCCGATGGCGGATTCATCGTTCGACGTCGTGAGCAAGCTCGACCGCCAAGAGGTCGACAACGCTCTCAACCAAGCCGCGAAGGAACTCGGCACCCGGTTCGACTTCCGCAACACCGACACCAAGATCGCCTGGAAGGGCGACGAGGCGATCGAGCTGACCAGCTCCACCGAGGAGCGGGTCAAGGCTGCGGTTGACGTTTTCAAGGAGAAGCTGATCCGCCGCGACATCAGCCTCAAGGCGTTCGACGCCGGCGAGCCGCAGGCCTCCGGCAAGACCTACAAGGTGACCGGCACCCTGAAAGAGGGCATCACCAGCGAAATCGCCAAGAAGATCACCAAGATCATTCGCGATGAGGGCCCCAAGAGCGTGAAGGCTCAAATCCAGGGCGAAGAGGTCCGCGTCAGCAGCAAAAAGCGCGACGACCTGCAGGAGGTCCAGGCGCTGCTGAAGAAGTCCGATCTCGAGGTCGCGCTGCAGTTCGTGAACTACCGGTAACGTGATCGCTGCCACATCGCCGCCGGAGAAACGAGGTTCGTGATGAGCGTGACAGACGTTGACGTCGTCATCATCGGCGCGGGCATCTCGGGCCTGGGTGCGGCCTATCGGATCACCGAACGCAACCCGGGGACCAGTTACGTCATCCTGGAGCGCCGCGAACAACTCGGCGGCACCTGGGACCTGTTCCGCTACCC
>CBAAAS010000237.1:0-2674 GCA_964658855.1 uncultured Mycobacterium sp. | reverse complement strand
AGACCTACCGCGGCCGCTTCGTGTTCTTCGGGTCCGGCTACTACAACTACGACGAGGGCTACACACCCGACTTTCCGGGCTTGCACGAGTTCGACGGCACCGTCGTTCACCCGCAGCACTGGCCCGAGGATCTCGACTACCAGGGCAAGAAGATCGTGGTCATCGGGAGCGGCGCGACCGCAATGTCGCTGATCCCATCGCTGGCCGAGAAGGCCACCAAGGTGACCATGCTGCAGCGTTCACCCACCTATCTGTTCTCGGCAGCCAAGAGCAGTGCGCCGACGAACCTTGTGCGAAAGATTCTGCCGCGCAGGCTTTCTCATTCCTATGCTCGACAGAGCAATGCGTTGATGGAAGGCCTGATCTGGCTCTTGGCCCGCACCACGCCGGGCTTTGTGAAGTGGTGGATTCGCCAGATCGCGGTGCACTATCTGCCCGAGGGCTACGACGTCGACACGCATTTCAAGCCGCGCTACAACCCGTGGGATCAGCGGCTGTGCCTGATTCCGGACGCCGACCTGTACGTCGCGATCGGCGAAGGCCGCGCCGAGGTGGTGACCGATCACATCGACCACTTCGATTCCACCGGAATCGCTTTGAAGTCCGGCGGGCACCTGGACGCCGACGTGATTGTCACCGCCACGGGTCTGCAGCTGCAGGCACTGGGCGGGGTGGCGGTGTCGATGGATGGCGCCGAGGTCAAGCCGCAGGACCGGTTCGTCTACAAGGCCCACATGCTCGAGGAAGTACCCAATCTGTTCTGGTGCGTCGGCTACACCAACGCATCGTGGACGCTGCGCGCCGACATGACTGCCCGAGCGACAGCAAAGTTGTTGCACCACATGGCCTCTCACGGCTATACCCACGCCTACCCGCACTTGGACGGCGAGCCGATGCCGGAAAAGTCTGCCTGGGACATCCAGGCCGGCTACGTGCTGCGCGCACCGCATGCGCTGCCGAAGTCGGGGATCAAGCGGCCGTGGAACGTTCGGCAGAACTATTACGCCGACGCCATCGACTACCGGTTCGACCGGATCGCCGAGGCGATGGTGTTCGGGCGCGTCGAGCAGAAGAGCGCGCTGGCCGGATAACTCTGCTCGATCTCGCCAACCGCCGGTAAAGATCAGGCCGCGGCAATACGCTGGTCGCCATGGCAGCTACGCGCGAACCCAAGGTCGTCGTTCTGGGCGGGGGCTCCTGGGGCACCACCGTCGCATCGATCTGCGCGCGCCGCGGGCCGACGCTGCAGTGGGTGCGCTCGGAAGAGACCGCCAAGGACATCAACGAGAATCACCGCAACACCAACTATCTCGGCGAAGAACACGTGCTGTCCGAAAGCCTGCGCGCCACTACCGACTTCGCCGAGGCCGCCCAGTGCGCCGACGTGGTCGTGATGGGAGTGCCGTCGCACGGATTCCGTGGCGTGCTCACCGAGTTGGCCGGAGAACTGCGGCCGTGGGTGCCGGTGGTGTCGTTGGTCAAAGGCCTCGAGCAGGGCACCAACATGCGGATGTCGCAGATCGTCGACGAGGTGCTGCCCGGACACCCGGCCGGCATCCTGGCCGGGCCCAACATCGCCCGCGAGGTCGCCGAGGGATACGCCGCCGCGGCGGTACTGGCGATGCCCGACCAGCACCTCGCCGCGCAGCTCGGTCACCTGTTCCGCACCAAGCGTTTTCGCGTCTACACGATCGACGATGTGCTGGGTGTGGAGATGGCCGGTGCGTTGAAGAACGTCTACGCGATCGCGGTCGGGATGGGCTACTCGCTCGGTATCGGCGAAAACACCCGGGCGATGGTGATCTCGCGCTCGGTGCGCGAGATGTCGAAGCTGGGCGAGGCGATGGGCGGGCAGCGCGACACCTTTGCCGGTCTGGCCGGGATGGGCGATCTGATCGTCACGTGTACCAGCCAGCGCAGCCGTAACCGACACGTCGGCGAGCAACTCGGCTCGGGCAAATCGATCGACGAGATCATCTCGTCGATGAACCAGGTCGCCGAGGGTGTCAAGGCGGCCAGCGTGATCATGGAGTTCGCTGACAAATACGGGCTGAACATGCCGATCGCGCGCGAGGTCGACGGTGTTATCAACCACGGCGCGACGGTCGAGGACGCCTACCGCGGGCTGGCAGCGGAGACGCCCGGCCACGAGGTAGACGGCGCCGGTTTCTAGAACAAGCTGATGGGTGGCCGATCCGCCAGTTTCGAGACTATCCACTGATTCATCGACACGTTCTGCTCGGCGGCCTCGACAGCCAGACGAGCGTGCAGCATCGGTGACGTCCGCACGTAAAATCTCCCGCTGAATTTCCGATCGGTTAGTGGGCGCGGCACGCTGACCCCCTCGTGCTCGGCGAGGTATTCATCGACCGCTTGCTCGACGCTGGCGATCGCGTCTGTGAGCGTCGGAGCGCGCCGCGACAGCCAGGGCAATTCCAGGCATCTGCCGATGTATTCGTTGAATTCAGAAGACCATTCGGCCCGGTAGGTATAGCGGTTCACCTGTTGGGTGATATCACCTGAGCCGCCGGCTCGATAGTCAGCCTGTGCAGAGGGCTCACGAGACCTCGGGGTGCTCCGTTTTTGAAAACTGACTCACATGCGATATCACCGAGCGGCCGTGATATCGCATATGGTTCCGATTCCAGATTCACCACATGCCCAACTGACAGAG
>CBAAAS010000236.1:0-5481 GCA_964658855.1 uncultured Mycobacterium sp. | reverse complement strand
GAGACGGCGCTGTCATCGGACCGCCAGATCTCGGTCCAGACCACATTGCCGAAGCCCCGGTTGACGATCACGTGCAGAAAGATCGCATCGTCCACTCGCAGCAGGTCGGACGGAATGACGGTGCTGATGCCGCGCCGGGGGCGCCCTTTGGGGCCGGTGCGATGTTGGTAACGCCAAAGCTGTTGGGCGAAGTCAGGGTCGGCGCCGCCGGCGCGGTGGTAGGTGATCGGATGGCTGGCGTCCCCGGTGCCGATCAGGATGACCGGCGAGCGCCAATCTCCCTGCCCGACAACCTGACCGGAGAACGTGTCGCCGAAGACCGACACTAGCGACCCATCCGGCGCGATGATTGAAGCGCCCAGGTCGGTGCCGGTCACGCCCCATCGATCCGTGCGGCCCGGGCCGGTGATGTCAGCCAGCTTGCCCTCACGGCGGTGCGCGGTGGCCACGGCGCTCAGTGCGAGAACGGAGTGATGGGTCGCTGTCGGCGTAGGCCGTCGACGATGACGTCGACCCGTTCGTTGAAAAAACAAATGTGGTCCCGGACGGGCTCGGCCTCACGAAGCGGGTCGCGGTACGTCCACGCAATATCCGCGGGTCCGTGCGGCGCCGAGAAATACGAGGCCCGGCCTTTGTAAGCGCAGTCGCTGACGCTCTCGGTCGGCTCGAGATCGACGACGACGTCGGCGGGTGGCAGGTAGAACCGGGTCGGCAGTGAGGTTTCGAACAGCAGCAGTGGCCGCGACGACTCGGCGAGCAGTCGTCCGTCGGACTCGATCCGGACGTGGCGGGTGCTGGCGAGGATGTCGATGCGTTTGAACGGATCGTGCGGGTGTGAGACCACCGGCTCGTCCTCCTCACGCCACTCGAACGCGCTGAAGTCGAGGCTGAGATAGCCGGCCAGGTCCGGATCGTCCGGCCGGAATGCCGCGGACGGGCATCGCCGATCGCCGACGAGGACGTCGAGCATTTCGCCGGTGCAGGTATGCACCGCAAAGGGATTCGTCGGCACCAGCACGGGCAGGTCGGCAAGTTCGTCGACCCGCCCGGCTGATTCCAGCTGTGCCGCGAAGTCGTCGCGTGGCACCGCATACGTCGGGACCAGTCGGCGTGGCTCCCACACCAGCAGGCCGTTGATGGTGTCGGCCAACAACTCGCCGTCCAGGTAAAGCCGAAGCCGCTTCTCGCATGCCTCGTAGCGCAGCGATCCCAGCGCGTCGTCGAGCAGGTCTCGCATTCGGATGCCCATCACACCATCATGGCTCTGCGGCTAGGCCTCGTGCACAGACTCGACGGTGTACAGGTGCGGGTCGAAGCTGACGGCAAGCTCAGCGCACTTCGCCATATGTTCCCGGGCGGTGGGATCCTGCAGCATCGTCTGGAACGCATCTGCGCTTCGCCACTGCGCGTAGTTGACGACCCGGGTGCCGTCGCTGCTGAGGTGAATGTTCGCCGAGATGAACCCGTCCACGTGCTGCATGACTTCGTCGGTGGCTTCGGTCAACAGGTCGGCAAGCTGGCGAGCCCGTTCGGGTTCCACAGTGAACACGTTGACCAGCGTCGCGTAGTCGTTGTGTGCGGTGATGGTAGTCATATTCTTCTCTCCTATGTCAGGTTCCTGACGAAAGATAGCATGAGTGTAAGGTTCCTGTCATGCAACCGTCCGAGGCGGAACGTTCCATCGGCTATCTGGTCAAGCGGGTCCAGCAGGGGTTGCGGCGCCAATGTGACGCCGCGTTGAAGGCCACCGGCATCTCGATGGCGCAGTACTCGACGTTGCGGGCCCTCGATGAGCACCCGGAGGCATCGGCCGCCGAACTCGCGCGGTTGTGCTTTGTGACCCGGCAGTCGTTGCAGGACGTGCTGGCGGGGCTACGTGCCGCAGGTCTGATTGAAAACGCCGCGGCTGAACCTCGCGGGCGCGCGCAATCACTAGCTCTCACACGTCTTGGCTCGCGGCGGCTTCGCACCGCCCACGAAGCAGTGTTCGGTGTCGAAGCCGTTATGTTGCAGGGTATTTCGGCCCGTGAAAGGCGAAGTGTTGCCGAGGCGTTGCTGAACTGCGCGATGAACCTGGAGTGCTAGTGAGCGCTTAGGACTTGCTGCGCCAGCCGGTGATGCCGATCACGATCATCCTGAGTTGCTTGACCGCGGCCTGGCGGATCTCCTCGATCGCCTCGGGACCCTGGGCGTCCTCGAGCGCCTCGGCGATCACGATCATCGAGTTGACGAACAGCATCGCCAACACATTCAGATCGTCGGTGCTCCAGTTGTTCAGCGCGGGAAACCGGGCCAGGTCGGTGGCCAGTTCGGACGTGACAAGCCGTAATTCGGTGCGAATCGCATACCGCAGCACGGTGACACCGCTGGAGCGTTCGCGGCCGATGAATCGCCAGTGCTCGCGACGCTCGGTGACGCTGGCGACCACGATTTCCACCGATGACTCGATCACCCGGTTAGGGTCGAGCTTGCCGGCGCGGGCACCGCGCAGCATGTCCCGCAACGTTCGAAACGACTCGTCGATCAGGACCAGCCCGAGGGCTTCCATCGACTCGAAGTGACGGTAGAACGCCCCGGGGACGATGCCCGCTTCGCGCGTCACCTCGCGCAGACTCAATCCGCTGAAGCTGCGCTCATCGAGGAGCTTAAGCGCCGCAGCGACAATAGCCCGCCGGGTCGCTTCCTTGCGTTCCTCGCGGGATGGTCCTTCGCGGCTGCGACTCGATCGGTGCGGCCGTGAGCTAGGCACACGACTGTTCACTGTGTGAAGCCTAACACAGAGCAGGATAAACCCTTGACGAACTGGGTTTAGTGAGCGCACGGTATACACATGTTCACCCAAACTTTGAAGCAGCGAGTGCTTGGTTCTGACCTTGTAGGCCTGCTCACCGGCCCGCATGGCGTAGACCGGTACACCGAACAGGTGGATCCGGCCTGGACGCTGGCCGAGGGCCGCGCGAAGGTCGTCGACGTGCGACGGAATACCCCTCGCAGCGTCACCCTGGTTCTGGCGCCCAACGACGCGTTCACCGACGCCGTCTCAGCTGGGCAATACGTCAACCTTGCCGTCGAGATCGACGGACGCCGCCACACCCGGTGCTATTCCCCGGCCAACGCGGAGGGAGCCTCGCACCTCGAGCTGACCATCGGACAGCACGACGGCGGGGTGGTCTCGACCTACCTGTACGAGCACGCCCGCCGCGGCATGGTGGTCGGGCTCACCGGAGTGGGCGGCGACTTCGTCCTCCCGGCGCAGCGGCCCCGTCGCATTCTTTTCGTCTCGGGCGGTAGCGGGATCACCCCGGTCCTGGCGATGCTGCGCACTCTGGTCAACGAAGGCCACGCCGGCGAGATCGCGTTCGTGCACTATGCACGCAACCGCGCCGAGGCCGGCTACCACGACGAGCTCGTCGCGATGCCGGGCGTGCGGGTGCTGCACGGCTACACGCGATCGGCCGGCGGCGATCTCGATGGCCGGTTCGACGCCGGACACCTGGCGGCGGCCATGCCGGAACCCGACGCGGTGTTCGTCTGCGGGCCAGCGGCTTTGGTCGACGCAGTCCGCGAGCACTGCCCGGACGCGCATTCGGAAAGTTTCGTTCCACCCAAGCTCGACTTGCCGGCACAACCGTCCGGTGGACGAGTCACGTTCGCGGACAGTGCCGTTGAGGTCACTGACGACGGCCGGTCACTGCTCGAGCAGGCGGAGTCGGCCGGACTGACCCCCGCAAGCGGATGCCGAATGGGCATCTGCCACACCTGCACCCGTCGCAAGACCAGCGGTGTGGTTCGCAACCTGACCAGCGGTGCGGTGTCGACCGCCCCCGACGAGCACGTGCAGATCTGCGTGTCCGTTCCGGTCGGCGACGTCGACATCGCACTTTAAGCCACATAGGGAAATAGGAGGCTCCACCATGTCTCAAACGACTAAGCCCAAGGTCACCCTGACTGCCGAGCAGGCCGATGCATTCGGCGCTGAACTCGACGCGATCAAAGAGCGCGTGATGGCCGATCTCGGCCAGCGCGACGCCGACTACATCCGCCGCGTGATCAAGACGCAGCGCACGCTCGAGGTCAGTGGCCGCGCGCTGTTGATGGCCGGGATCTTTCCACCGGCCTGGTTAGCAGGCACCGCGATGCTCGGCATCTCAAAGATCCTCGACAACATGGAGATCGGCCACAACATCATGCACGGCCAGTATGACTGGATGCGTGACCCGTCGATCCGCGGCCAGGAATTCGAATGGGACACCGCGTGCCCCGCCGACCAATGGCGCCACTCGCACAACTACATGCACCACACCCACACCAACATCGTGGGGATGGACCGCGACATCGGCTACGGCATCCTGCGGATGAGCGAGGACCAGCGCTGGAAGCCGTACTTCCTGGGCAACCCGCTCTACGCATTCCTGCTGATGGTGCTGTTCCAGTACGGGGTTGCTCTGCACGAAATGGAGACCGAGCGCATCACTTCCGGTGAGATCCGGCTGGCGGACAAGCGCGAGATTCTGCAGGAGATCTGGCGCAAGACCCGCAAGCAGGTACTGAAGGACTATGTCGCCTTCCCGCTGCTGGCAGGCCCGTTCGCGCCGTTCGTGTTCACCGGAAACCTGACCGCAAACCTGATGCGCAACGTGTGGTCCTACATGATCATCTTCTGCGGCCACTTCCCGGACGGCACACAGGAATTCACCGTCGAGGAGACGGCAGGCGAGTCGCGCGGCCAGTGGTACTTCCGGCAGGTCCTCGGGTCGGCAAACCTGACCGGCGGCAAGCTCTTTCACCTACTCTCAGGTCATCTGTCGCACCAGATCGAGCATCACCTGTTCCCGGACATGCCGGCCCAGCGGTACTCGGAGATCGCGTCCGAGGTTCAGGAGATCTGCCGGCGCTACGGCATCCCCTACAACGCGGGTTCGCTGCCCAAGCAGTTCGGCACCGTGGTGCGCAAGATCATCAAGCTGGCTTTGCCGCCCAAGGAGCGCAGCGACGCCAAGCCGAAGGATCGCGAACTCGTCGCAGCCTGAGTCGCCTGATCGACGTAGCAGTACAACGGACCGGGACCGCGCCAACGCGGTTCCGGTCCGCTGCTTAGCTCAGGGGCGGTAGCCGAGCAGCGCAATCGAGGCCTGGACAGCGGGTTCGACGATCTCGCGCACGCTGTGTCCGTCCTCGACTGCCTGCGCTGTCAGCTCGCGTAAGCCGCCGACCAGGATCACGGCCTTCGCCTGGGTCAGCGGCGGCAGGTCGGCGTTTCGCATCGCCGGGGTGTCACTCAAGTTCACCAGCAAGCTGGTCAGCAGGTGGGTGTTGCGCCGCTGCGACGGCCGCGCCGCGGCGTCCAGTGACGGAAGTTCGCGGATCCAGCTCAACGTGAGCGCCGGCGTGGATTCGATGTGTCCGACGTAGGCCTCTACGGCTTGCCGGATCTGGGTCCGCCAGTCGGCGGTGGGATCGACCGCGTCGCGGATCTGCTCG
>CBAAAS010000235.1:0-5486 GCA_964658855.1 uncultured Mycobacterium sp. | reverse complement strand
CAGGCAGCAAAGAACATGAGCACACCGTGAAGTCCCGATGACCATGTGTCATAGCTAAACCCGAGGCGCGGCCTACCCACCGCTGTCGCCTCATAGACAGGAGATGTAGTGGCAGGCAAGGCCCGCGTACACGAGTTAGCCAAGGAACTCGGTGTTACCAGCAAGGAAGTTCTCGCCCGGTTAGGTCAACAGGGCGAATTCGTTAAGTCCGCATCGTCGACGGTGGAAGCACCCGTCGCGCGGCGACTGCGTGAGTCATACGGCGGCAGCAAGCCCGCTCCGGAGAAAGCCTCCGGCAATGGCGCGGCGACTGCAAAGCCCGCAGCCAAGTCCGAGGCCCCGGCGGCCAAGCCCGCCGCCCCCAAACCCGCCGCTCCAGCTGCACCCGAGCCGCCGGCGCCACCGCCGGCACCGGCCGTCGAACAGCCGCCCGCCGCTGCCGCAACAACTCCGGCGCCGAGCCCGACTGTCCCCGGGCCGACGCCAGGCCCGCGACCGGCTGCTCCGAAACCGGCGGCCCGCACGCCGCGGGTTGGAAACAACCCATTCTCCTCAGCGCAGCCCGTGGAACGGCCGGCCATGCCACGCCCGCAAGCGCCGCGCCCGGGTGCGCCACCTCGTCCCGGTGCCCCGCGTCCCGGTGGCGCCTCACCAGGCAACATGCCACCGCGTCCAGCGGGCGCAACTGCTCGCCCAACGCGTCCCGGTGGTCCCCGACCGGGCGGCCCCGGCGGCCGTCCTGGCGCTCCCGCAGGTGGCGGACGCCCCGGCGGCGGTGGTGGCGGTAACTACCGCGGTGGCGGCGCCGGTGGTGCTGCCGGCGGAGTCGGTGCCCCACCCGGAGGCGGTGGCTACCGTGGCCGCCCCGGCGGCGGCGGAGGCGGTGGACGTCCCGGCCAGCGCGGCGGTGCTGCCGGTGCATTCGGCCGCCCAGGCGGTGCGCCGCGACGCGGCCGCAAGTCGAAGCGGGCGAAACGCGCCGAATACGAGAACATGCAGGCCCCCGTCGTCGGCGGTGTGCGGTTGCCGCACGGCAACGGTGAGACGATCCGTCTGGCCCGTGGTGCCTCACTGTCCGACTTCGCCGAAAAGATCGACGCAAACCCGGCTTCGCTGGTGCAGGCGTTGTTCAACCTCGGCGAGATGGTGACGGCGACGCAGTCGGTCGGTGACGAGACGCTCGAGCTGCTGGGCGGCGAGATGAACTACGTCGTTCAGGTCGTCAGCCCTGAGGACGAGGACCGCGAGCTGCTGGAGTCCTTCGACCTGACCTACGGCGAAGACGAAGGTGACGAGGACGACCTCGAACAGCGTCCGCCGGTGGTGACCGTGATGGGTCACGTCGACCACGGTAAGACCCGCCTGCTGGATACCATCCGAAACGCCAGTGTCCGCGAGGGCGAGGCTGGTGGCATCACCCAGCACATCGGCGCCTACCAGGTCGGCGTTGATTTCGAGGGCGGCGAGCGGCTGATCACCTTCATCGACACCCCGGGTCACGAGGCGTTCACCGCCATGCGTGCCCGCGGTGCCAAGGCCACCGACATCGCGATCCTGGTGGTCGCTGCCGACGACGGTGTGATGCCGCAGACGGTGGAGGCCATCAACCACGCGCAGGCGGCCGACGTGCCAATTGTGGTGGCGGTCAACAAGATCGACAAAGAAGGCGCCGATCCGGCCAAGATCCGGGCTCAGCTCACCGAATATAATTTGGTGGCCGAGGATTTCGGTGGCGACACGATGTTCGTCGACATCTCCGCGAAGGCGGGCACCAACATCAAGGCGCTGGAGGAAGCGGTCCTGTTGACCGCCGACGCCGCCTTGGACCTGCGGGCCAACCCCGACATGGAGGCTCAGGGTGTGGCCATCGAGGCGCACCTCGACCGTGGTCGCGGCCCCGTGGCCACCGTGCTGATCCAGCGCGGCACGCTACGGGTCGGCGACTCGATTGTCGCCGGCGACGCCTACGGCCGCGTGCGACGGATGGTCGACGAGCACGGCGAGGACATCCACGAGGCACTGCCGTCGCGGCCTGTCCAGGTCATCGGCTTCACGTCGGTGCCCGGCGCTGGTGACAACCTGCTGGTCGTCGACGAGGACCGGATCGCCCGCCAGATCGCCGACCGGCGCAGCGCCCGCAAGCGCAATGCGCTGGCGGCCCGCACCCGCAAGCGCATCAGCCTGGATGATCTGGATGCCGCGCTGAAGGAAACCAGTCAGCTGAACCTGATCCTGAAGGGCGACAACTCCGGAACGGTCGAGGCTCTGGAGGAGGCCCTGCTGGGTATCGAGATCGACGACGAGGTGGAACTGCGCGTCATCGACCGCGGTGTCGGTGGCGTGACCGAGACGAACGTCAACCTGGCCTCGGCTTCGGACGCGATCATCATCGGGTTCAACGTCCGCGCGGAGGGCAAAGCGACCGAGCTGGCCAACCGCGAAGGTGTGGACATCCGCTACTACTCGGTGATCTACCAGGCCATCGACGAGATCCAGAGCGCGTTGAAGGGCATGCTCAAGCCGGTCTACGAAGAGCACCAGCTGGGCCGTGCCGAGATTCGCGCGCTGTTCCGGTCGTCGAAGGTCGGGATCATCGCGGGTTGCCTGGTCCAATCCGGCATCATGCGACGCAACGCGAAAGCCCGGTTGTTGCGGGACAACATCGTGGTGGCCGAAAACCTCACGGTGTCCTCGCTGCGGCGGGAGAAGGACGATGTCACCGAGGTCCGCGACGGTTACGAATGCGGTCTGACGCTGACCTACTCCGACCTCAAAGCGGGCGACGTCATCGAGACCTACGAGCTGGTGGAGAAGGAGCGCGTCTGAGTATGAGCTCCGACAAGCTGAACCTGCGGCATGGCTGACCCGGCGCGGGCGCGCCGGTTGGCCAAGCGGGTCTCTGAGATCGTCGCGACGGCGATCGACTACGAGATCAAGGATCCGGGGTTGGTCGGAGTCACCATCGTCGACGCCAAGTTGTCCGGTGACCTGCACGACGCGACGCTGTTCTACACGGTGATCGGCTCCACGTTGAACGAGGAACCCGACTACCAGGGGGCCGCTGCGGCGTTGGAGCGCGCAAAGGGTGTGCTGCGCAGCAAGGTTGGGGCCGGCACCGGTGTGCGTTTCACGCCGACGCTCACTTTCACCCGTGACACGGTTGGGGACTCCGTGCAGCGGATGGAGGAGTTACTGGCCCGTGCGCGCGCCGCTGACGCCGATGTGGCTCGAGTCCGCGAAGGAGCCACACCGGCCGGTGACGCCGATCCGTACCGGGTATCCGGCGATGACGACGTCGAACAGATCGGGCACATCGGGCAATCAGAACCCGGGGCACCAACCACTAACGGGGAAGGCGCCGGTGACGACGATCAACTCAAAGACTGAACCCGCTGCGGCACAACGTGTCGACGCCATCGGCGCGGCCAAAGTTCTCAATGCCGCGGAAACGGTCGGGGTGGTCTGTCATGTGCATCCCGATGCCGACACGATCGGCGCGGGTCTGGCGCTGGCGCTGGTGCTGGACCGGTGCGGTAAGTCCGTCGAGGTCAGCTTTGCGGCACCGGCCGCGCTCCCGGAATCGTTGCGGTCGCTGCCCGGTGGGCAGCTTCTGGTCGATCCGGATGCCATGCGCCGAGACGTCGATCTTGTGGTGACCGTCGACATTCCGAGCATGAACCGGCTCGGGGGCCTGCGCGACATGGCCGGCAACGGACACGACGTGCTGGTGATCGACCATCACGCGTCGAACCAGATGTTCGGCACATCGAATTTCGTTGAGCCGTCGGCGGACTCGACCACAATGATGGTGGCCGAGCTGCTCGATGCGTGGGACAAACCGATCGACACCGACGTGGCGTATTGCCTGTATGCGGGTCTGACCACTGACACCGGGTCTTTTCGATGGGCCAGCGCAGGCGCATACCGGTTGGCGGCGCGGTTGGTCGAACTGGGCATCGACAATGCCGCGATCACCCGGTCGCTGATGGACACCCACCCCTTTGCCTGGCTGTCGATGCTGTCCCGGGTGCTGGGCTCGGCGCAAATGGTGCCCGACGCCGCCGACGGCCGCGGCTTGGTCTACGCCGTCGTCACCAACCAGGAGTGGGTCACCGCACGTCCGGAGGAAGTCGAAAGCATCGTCGACATCGTCCGCACCACGCAGCAGGCCGAGGTGGCCGCGGTGTTCAAAGAGATTGAACCGCAGCACTGGTCGGTGTCGATGCGGGCCAAGGACGCCGTCGACCTCTCGGCTGTCGCGTCGACCTTCGGCGGCGGCGGACACAAGCTGGCCGCCGGCTACTCGACCACGGGTTCGATCGACGAGGCTGTCGCCGCGTTGAGCGCCGCTCTGGGGTGAGTGAGCCGGTCCGGTCGCAGCCGGGCGGTCGCCAGATCGCAGCGCTGGCGCTGCCGGCCCTGGGCGTGCTCGCTGCCGAACCGCTCTACCTGATCTTCGATACCGCGATCGTCGGCCGACTCGGCGCGCTGAGCCTGGCCGGGCTGGCCATCGGCGGCTTAATTCTCGGCATGGTCGGCTCCCAGTTGACCTTTCTGTCATACGGCACCACGGCGCGCTCGTCCCGGCATTTCGGCACCGGCGACCGGATGTCGGCGGTGGCCGAGGGCGTGCAGGCAACCTGGCTGGCGCTCGGTCTGGGTGCGTTGATCGTCGTCGTGGTGCAGGCCGCGGCAGTCCCGTTGGTCTCGGTCATTGCCGGCTCGAGCGACATCGCGCATGCGGCACTGCCGTGGCTGCGTATCGCGATCCTCGGGGCGCCCGCGATTTTGGTGTCGATGGCCGGCAACGGCTGGTTACGCGGCGTACAGGACACCGGTCGCCCACTTCGTTACGTGCTCACCGGCTTCGGCCTTTCGGCGCTGCTGTGCCCGCTGCTGGTGTACGGATGGCTGGGCCTACCCCGGCTGGGTTTGGCCGGTTCGGCTGTCGCCAACCTGTCGGGTCAGTGGTTGGCCGCCCTGTTTTTCGGGCGGGCGTTGCTGGCAGAGGGTGTGCCGCTGCGTCTGCACCCTCATGCGCTGCGGGCCCAGATCGTGCTGGGCCGCGACCTGTTGGTGCGGGCACTCGTTTTCCAGGCGTGCTTCGTGTCCGCCGCCGCGGTCGCTGCCCGCTTCGGTGCCGCTGCCGTGGCTGCCCATCAGGTCGTGCTGCAGCTGTGGAGTTTACTTGGGCTGCTTCTCGATTCGCTGGCCATCGCGGCGCAGGCTCTGGTCGGTGCGGCGCTGGGCGCCGGTGACGTTGCGCTCGCCACCGCGACGGCGCGGCGAGTGACGGTATCCTCGGCGATCGCGGCTATCGGCCTGGCCGCCGTGTTCGCCGCGGGTTCCTCGGTGTTGCCCCGGCTGTTCACCGACGATAGGTCTGTGTTGGCTGCGGTCGAGGTGCCGTGGTGGTTCATGGTCGCCCAATTGCCCTTGGCCGGAGTCGTTTTCGCACTCGATGGGGTGCTGATCGGCGCCGCGAT
>CBAAAS010000234.1:0-5491 GCA_964658855.1 uncultured Mycobacterium sp. | reverse complement strand
AACAACGGGTGGAGAGCTCACCTGTCTGATCCTTCGGTTAGAGCACCAGAAGCATCCGCGAATTGCCCAGGGTGTTCGGCTTGACGTAGCTGAGATCGAGGAACTCGGCGACACCGATGTCGTAGGAACGCTGCATTTCCGCGAACACTTCGGTCGTCACCGGGGTGCCCTCGATCTCGGTGAATCCGTGCCGGCCGAAAAACTCGGTCTCGAAGGTCAGCACGAATAACCGCTCCAGCTGCAGGTCACGGGCGACGCGGAGAAGCTGGTCGACGATGGCATGGCCGATCCCACGACCGGTCATCGAAGGATCGACGGCCACGGTACGAACCTCGCCGAGGTCGGCCCACAGCACGTGCAGCGCCCCGCAACCGACCACCTTGTCCTCGTACTCGGCCACCCAGAACTCCTGGACGGCTTCATAGAGAGTCACCAGGTTCTTCTCCAGCAGGATCTTGCCGGCGTAGGTGTCCACGAGATGCTTGATCAGGGGGACGTCCGAGGTGTGCGCGCGTCGGATGATCGGCTCGCTGGCCGGTGCTCCACTCGCTGCGCTCACGAAATGCAGAGTATCGGTTTGGTGTCCCGCAACGATGCAGAGCGCGCGTGGCGCGATCGAGCAGGATCGGGCAATACGGCTGAGTTGGCCGGTAACGGATATTCTATTGCGGTGTCGGGGCAGCCGCAGTCAGGTCCGGTGGTCCCGCGCGTTCGGGTCACCAACCTCGCCAACGTGCTCACACTGTTGCGACTGGTGTTGGTGCCGGTCTTCCTGCTGGCGTTGTTCGCCGGCAACGGGCACGAAACCCCCAGTCGCATCATCGCTTTCGTCGTGTTCGCCGTGGCGGTCATCACCGATCGCCTGGACGGCGCGCTGGCCCGCAACTACGGGATGGTGACCGAATTCGGCACGATGGCCGACCCGATCGCGGACAAGACCTTGATCGGCGCGGCGCTGATCGGGCTCTCGATGCTCGGCGACCTGCATTGGTGGGTGACGGTGGTCGTCCTGGCCCGCGAGGTCGGGATCACCGTTCTGCGGTTCGTGATGCTGCGCCACGGTGTCATCCCGGCCAGCCGCGGCGGGAAACTCAAGACTCTGGTCCAGGCCGTCGCGATCGGGTTGTACGTGTTGCCGGTATCGGGGACGTGGCTGATGGTCGCGTGGGTGATGATGGCGGCCGCGATCGTGCTGACCCTGGTCACCGGACTGGACTACGTGGTTTCCGCCGTCAGGGATAGCCGTGGACGACCCGCTGCTGAGTGAGGAAGCACGTGCACTGGTCGCCGATCTGACGATTCGCAAGCAGAGCGTCGCGACCGCTGAGTCGCTCACCGCGGGGCTGCTGGCGGCGACCCTCGCCGGCGTGCCCGGTGCCAGTGAAGTGCTACGCGGCGGCCTGGTCACCTACACCGAGCGCACCAAAATCCTGCTGGCCGGTGTCGCGCCGGAGATTCTCGACGAGGTCGGACCTGTCGCGGCCCCGACTGCCAGGGCGTTGGCCGTCGGTGCACGTCAACGCTGCGAAGCGACCTGGGGCGTCGGGTTGACCGGCGTCGCCGGACCCGAACCGCACGGCGGGCACGCCGTGGGCACTGTATTCATGGGCCTGGCCGGTCCCGGTGAAACGGATGCCATCGAGGTGGTCGAGCTACACCTGTCCGGGACGCGCTGGGATATCCGGCTCGCGGCGGTTCGCGAGTCGATCAGCCGACTGCGGGCCCTGGTCGCGGCCGCCTAGCGAGTTCAATGAAGTCCAGCCGGGAACCAATGGCCGCGCCGGGTGCGTTGAGCTGATCAAGAATCAAGCTGCCGGACATAAGGAGAGCGCGATGTCGTCATTGCTACGCGAGGTTCTCGGCGACGTACTGCGGGAATCCCGCATCACCCAGGGTCGGACACTGCGCCAGGTCTCCGACGCCGCCCGGGTCAGCCTGGGATACCTCTCAGAAGTCGAGCGCGGTCGCAAAGAGGCGTCCAGCGAGCTGCTCAGTGCGATCTGCGATGCGCTGGACGTGCCACTGTCTCAGCTGCTCACCGATGCCAGCGAACAACTGCTCGGCCAAGAGTCGAGCAAGCCCGGTTCGCCGATCGCGGCCAGTATCGACGCCAGCACCAAAGTCGTCATCCCGCCGGTCGCGGCCCCAGCCTTAGCGGCCAGTGCCTAATCACGACGGGCAAGGGTGTAGCAATTGCGGCGGAGACGATAAGTTGAGCGTGACGGCATACATCTACACACGAAGGCAGAGCTAACTGATGGCCAATCCGTTCGTCAAAGCGTGGAAGTACGTCATGGCGTTGTTCAACGCGAAAATCGACGAGCACGCCGACCCGAAAGTCCAGATCCAGCAGGCCATCGAAGATGCGCAGCGTCAACACCAAGGGCTGACCCAGCAAGCCGCGCAGGTGATCGGCAACCAGCGCCAGCTCGAGATGCGGCTCAACCGTCAGCTGGCCGACATCGAGAAACTGCAGGTCAACGTCCGGCAGGCAGTGACACTCGCCGATCAGGCCACCGCCGCAGGCGACGCTGCCAAAGCCACCGAATACAACAACGCCGCCGAGGCGTTCGCGGCGCAGCTGGTGACGTCTGAGCAGAGCGTGGAGGACCTCAAGGCGCTGCACGACCAGGCACTCGGTGCCGCCGCGCAGGCCAAGAAAGCCGTCGAGCAGAACGCGATGGTGCTGCAGCAGAAGATCGCCGAGCGCACCAAACTGCTCAGCCAGCTCGAGCAGGCCAAGATGCAGGAGCAGGTCAGCAAGTCGCTGCGGTCGATGAGCGAGATCGCCGCCCCGGGTACCACCCCGAACCTCGACGAGGTGCGGGACAAGATCGAGCGTCGCTACGCCAACGCGCTGGGCCAGGCTGAGCTGGCGCAGAACTCGGTACAGGGCCGCATGATCGAGGTCCAACAGGCCGGTGTGGAGATGGCCGGCCACTCTCGTCTGGAGCAGATCCGGGCGTCGATGCGCGGCGATGCGCTGCCGGCCGGCGGGTCGTCGACGACCGCCGAACCCGCGACCCCGGCCGCGGCGCCCCAGGCAACACCCACCGAGAAGCCCATCGGCCAGTAGGGGGACGAGCGAGCGCATGGCAATGCAGTCCGGTCGCAGTACGGTGTGGCGGACCTTGTTGCTGCGCGGCCTCGACACGGCCAGCGACGTTTCCGAGCTGGTATTCCAAAAGATAAGCGCCGCAACCGACCCCCGGGAGCGACAGCTTCGCCGCCGCCGACGCGCGCTGCGCTGGGGTCTGATCTTCACCGCCGGGTGTGTGTTCTGGGCCGCGGTGACGGCGATCCTGGCGGCGTGGGGTTGGTTCGCGCTGCTGCTGGAGATCACCGGTGGAGTTGCTGTGGTGGAAGCGATGATCGCCACGCTGCTGCTGATCCGCTACCGGTGGCTGAAAGCTGATCCGCTGCCCGCGCAGCGTCCGACCAATATCCGGCGCCTGCCGCCCCCGAGTTCGGCGGCACGACCGGCGATGTACGCGCTCGGAGCCTCCGAGCGGGGGTTCTTCTCCTTGCTGGGCGTTATGGAGCGCGGCAACATGTTGCCCGACACCGAGATTCGTGAGCTGACCACAGCGGCCCAACAAAGCTCCGCTGCCATGGCGGCGACCGCCGCCGAGGTGGTATCGATGGAACGGGCGGCTCACGGAACTCCGCAATCACGCACCTATCTTGCGCCCACGATCAACGCGTTCACTTCGCAGCTGAGCTCCGGGGTGCGTCAGTACAACGAAATGGTCACCGCCGCAGCGCAATTGGTATCATCCGCGAACGCCGATGTCGGCGCCGCGCTGGTCGCCTCGCGGCAGCGGTACCGCGACGAGCTGGCTGGCGCGACCGATCGACTGATCGGTTGGTCGCAGGCATTCGACGAACTCGGCGGGCTGCCCCGACGGGCGTAGCGAGTTGGTCTAATCGTCCCTTGGGCCGTAGCGCTCGATGTACGACTGGCGCATCTGCTCGTCGCGCTTACTGCGTTGTGCGTCTACGAGATTCGGGTCGAGGCCGTGCACCTGCAACATGTGCCGGCGCCACACTTTGTTCAGCGCGTGCGAGAAGTACACGAACGGAATCAGGATCGGCAGCGTCATGCTCAGATGCACGTCGAGTGTCGTCGGGATCAGCCAGAACGGGATGAGCACCAGCACCGCCGGAACAGCGACCCGTCGCATCATCCGGCCCGTCGCACCCTTGCTGGTCAGATCGTTGAGCACCCAGTCCCGCATCGAGTCGGGCAGTTGCCCACCGCAGCAGTAGCGGATGAACTGAAGTGCGTTGGGCCGCGCCGCGCTGCCGGTCATCGTCGTCTACAGCGAGGTTCGCAGTGCCGGGACCACCAGACCCGCGAGGCCACGCAGGGTCGCCTTGAACATGTCGAAGAAATCGAAGTAGTCACGCCACAACGTGATCTGCCCGTCGTGGACCTCGAAGACGCCGCACACCCAGAACTGCAGCCGCAGCGGGCCGATGATCAGCGCGTCGGTGCGTTCGGTGAGTACAGCGGCGCCGTCGGCAGCGATCCGGTGGATCTTCACTTCGAAACCGCTCGCGCCGCCCAGCGAACTGAACAGCTTCATTGCCCGGCGACGTCCGTGAATGGTTGGCAATCCGACGTTCTGGTACTCGAGATCTTCGGCCAGCGCGGCGCCGGCCGTGTCGAGGTCGGCGTCCTGCAGTGCATGCAGGAAGACCTCCACAGTGCGGGTGTTGTCGAGAGTCTGCTCGGTCATGATCAACAGCCTAACCAGTCGCTGTGGCAGGGTAGGGCGATGCGCGTCGCGGTGGTGGCCGGGCCAGACCCCGGGCACTCTTTTCCGGCGATCGCGCTGTGTCGGCTATTCCTGGCGGCGGGCGACACACCCACGTTGCTGACCGGCACCAAATGGCTGGACACCGCTCGCGACGCCGGCGTCGATGCCGTCGAATTGGCCGGGCTGGATCCGACTGCTGACGACGATGACGGCGACGCGGGTGCCAAGATCCACCATCGCGCCGCCCGGATGGCCGTGCTGAATCTCTCGCAGCTGCAGGCGATGGGGCCGGATTTGGTCGTGTCCGATGTGATCACGGCGTGTGGCGGGATGTCGGCGGAACTGCTGGGGATCCCATGGATCGAACTCAACCCGCATCCGCTGTACCGGCCGTCGGCTGGGCTACCGCCAATCGGCAGTGGACTGGCGCCCGGCACCGGGTTTCGCGGTCGGCTGCGCGACACCACGATGCGCGCTTTGACGGCGCGGTCTCTGCGGACCGGTGACCGGCAACGAGCGCAGGCCCGTACTGAAATCGGTTTGCCGGCAAACGATCCCGGGCCACTGCGGAGGCTGATTGCGACGTTGCCCGCCCTGGAGGTTCCGCGCCCGGACTGGCCGGCCGAGGCCATCGTGGTGGGTCCGTTGCACTTCGAGCCGACCGAGCAGGTGTTGTCGATTCCATCGGGTGTGGGGCCCGTGGTGGTCGTTGCGCCGTCGACGGCGAC
>CBAAAS010000233.1:0-5530 GCA_964658855.1 uncultured Mycobacterium sp. | reverse complement strand
GTTCGGCGGTGGCCAGCGGCGCACTGACACGCGGACAACTGCGCTGGAATTACCGGCCGATATTTCCGGACATCTATATTCCGAAATTCGCAGACCGGACACTGGACTTGATGACGATAGGCGCGTGGCTGTGGTCAGGGCGGCGGTCAACGATCACGGGCCGGGCCGCCGCGGCCCTGCATGGTGCGAAATGGGTCAACGAGACTGCGCCGATCGAGCTGCTCTGGCGAAACAATCATTGCCCGCCCGGCATCATCGCTCGCGACGAGCGGTTCGCTCCGGATGAAGTCGCCGCATTGCGGGGTCTCGCCGTCGCCACGCCCGCACGAGTCGGCTTCGACATCGCACGGCACCTCTCGGGGATCACGGCGGTCGCACATCTCGACGATCTCGCCCGAGCAACACGAATAACGAAGCAGGACTTGTTGACTCTGGTTGATCGCTATCCCGGATCTCGGGGAAACAAGCGCGCGCGATTGCTGATCAACTTGATGGACGCCGGGGCGGAATCACCCAAAGAATCCTGGTTGCGGATCGTCCTGATCAACGCCGGCTTGCCGCGACCCACCACCCAGATCCGAGTAACCGACGGTTACTGCCTCGCGTATCTCGACATGGGCTGGGAATCGCAATTGGTCGCTGTCGAATACGACGGTGATCACCATCGGCTGGATCGCACGCAATACGTCAAGGACATCAGGCGAGCTGAAATGCTCGAATATCTGGGTTGGCACGTGGTCAGGGTGATCAAGGAGGACCGCCCACGCGACATCGTCCAACGGGTTTCGCGAGCCCTCGCTCGCCGTGGCCAAACGCCATCACCGCCAGACAGAAGCCTAGGTCGTGGAGCAGCGTAATCCGCAACCCTGGGCTCTATTTCGCGCCAGAGGTCAGGACAACGCGCACGAGTCGCGCAGCTTCGGCGAGTAGGTGATGTCGCCGCATTCGCATTCCCACGTCACGTGCCTGCCTCGACCGCACGAGCACGGCCGACTGGCGACGATCATGTGTCCCGGCAGCAGCCAGTGGCCCCGCGCACACCGGTAAGGCCGGCTGTCCGTGTACAGGACGAGGTCGTCGTCGGTATCAATAGTCACGACCACAACAGTGACAGCTTCTCGCGACAAAGCCATCTCGGTGGCCTGATCGTGATCGTTCGGTGTCCTTTCCCGGGCGTGTCGGTGACCTGGTCGATTGGCGCCCAAGGGATTACACAACCTCAAGTATGGTTGAGCTTGTGCACAGCCAGGAACTGCTTCCAGGCGAACTGGCGGCCCGGGCCGGCGTAGCGGTCTCGGCGCTGCATTTCTACGAACGACAAGGGTTGATCACCAGCAGTCGGACATCAGGTAACCAACGCCGCTACACCCGCGACACCCTGCGGCGGGTGGCGTTCGTCAAGATGTCGCAGCGGCTGGGGATTCCGCTGGCCCGCGTTCGGGACGCGCTGGCCACACTGCCCGCCGATCGTGTTCCCACCAGCCGGGATTGGGCCAGGCTGTCCGCCGGATGGCGTTCGGACCTCGACGATCGGATCGTGCATCTACAGCGGCTGCGCGACAATCTCGCCGACTGCATCGGCTGTGGCTGCTTGAGCCTGCGGGCCTGTGCGCTCTTCAATCCCGACGACGCGCTCGGCGCCGACGGACCGGGAGCAGTGCTCCTGTAGCAGTGAAAATCGAACAACTGTGCGATAGAATCGTGGCCGTGGCGATCGAGGTACAACAGTCGTTGTTCGAGTGCAACGAGCGCCGAACGCTGGGCCACGGGGCCTGGATCGACATCCGCTCCGGCTGGTTGGCCGGCGCCGACGAGCTACTGGGCGAACTCCTCGAGGTGATTCCCTGGAGGGCAGAACGCCGCCAGATGTATGACCGCGTGCTGGACGTGCCGCGACTGGTGAGCTTTCACGACCTCACGGTCAAGGAGGCGCCGCATCCGCAATTGGCCCGGATCCGGCGGCGGCTCAACGACATCTACGCCGGCGAACTCGGGGAGCCGTTCACCACCATGGGCCTGTGCTGGTACCGCGATGGCTCCGACAGTGTGGCGTGGCACGGCGACACCATCGGCCGCAGCAGAACTCAGGACACCATGGTGGCGATCGTCAGCCTCGGCGCCACCCGCACCTTTGCGTTGCGGCCTCGCGGGGGCGGCGCGTCACTGCGACTGCCGCAGGCACATGGCGATCTGTTGGTGATGGGCGGATCGTGTCAGCGAACCTGGGAGCATTCGGTACCGAAGACGTCGGCCGACGCCGGGCCACGGGTCAGCATCCAGTTCCGGCCGAGAGATGTCCGCTAGCGATCAGTTCTTGATCGCGGCGACCGATTTCACCAGCAGATCGCGAGCCTGTTTGGTATCGACGGGCTTTGGCGGTTGACCCGGTACCAGCGTCGGGTTGGCGGTGACGATCACCTGGTAGTCGCCGAAGTGCGCGGTGTAGTTGTACAACTCACCACTGCGCGGCTTTCCCTGCACGACGGTCTGCAGAATGCGGTGCACGCCGAGGGTCTGGGTGCCCTCGATCTGCGGCGTGTCGACGACCTCGATGACGCCGCGCACCCGACCCCCCTGGAATGCGACCTTCTTGCAGTTCCGCCCGGGCTCGGTGAACGGCACCGGCGAGGAGGTCTGCACGGCCATGGCAATAAACCGTCCACCGTCGCCCTCGGCGGCCACCGCGGCCATGTTTCCTTGCAGGCCCGACGGCATGTCCTCGCCGACCACGAACGACGCGCAGTCCGGCGGGTCGAAGGTCAGCCCCGGCGGCAGCTTGTGGGTCGCCAACACCTTGGGATCGATTCCGGTTTTCGCCGTTTCCTTGACTTTGTAGCCAGGCCCGAAGTCGGACTTCACCTGCTTGATCTTGGTGATATCCGCAGACGGGGGCGCTTCTGGCGATCCGTTGGAGCAGGCCGCCAATACGCAGACACTCCCGATCGCAACCGCAATCCGCATCATTCGGGCCAATCTAACGCACCACCATCAGCCGCGTACGGCTGACACCGTTTTCATCAGCAAGTCCGCAGCGAACTGCGGTGTCAGCGCCGCATGCGGCGAACCGGGATCACTGATCAGCGTGGTGAACGCGTAGTAGTCCCCCAAATATGCGATGAAGGTGCTTGCCTGCGAAGCGATTTCATTACCGCCTTCAACCGATGTGGCGATTTCGACTGTCATTCCCACTGTTTCGGCGTCGGCGATGTGAGGCGCATCGACTAGCTGAATGTGGGCACGGGCCCGCCGACCGGTCATCCGCCACTGTCGGCACTGGGCCACCAGAGCGTGATCCAGCGTCACCGGGCCGGTGGGCGCTGCCACTACGACCGCGTACACCGTGCCGCCCGCACCCGATCCTGAAATGCCTTGCGCCCGTTGCCCGTGACCACCGGCCGGGTCTGCCAGCGCCGCACAGCGCGGCGGGGTTGCAACTCCGGCCGCTCCGAGTCCCCAAATACTCGGTGGCGCAGTCATATCCGCCAAGGGAGCCACCTCGTAGCCGGGTGGCAGCTCACGACGTACCCGCCTGATATTGCCGGGATCGACGTGGCGTGCCGACGCGTTGACCGACGGCGCCGGCGGGGATTCGGCTGGGTGAGCGCACCCGGCGAGCAACAAGAACGCTGCCGCGGCCGCCGAAAGGCGCATGCTAGCTGACGGACCGAATCACTTGACGCGCAGTATGTTTGATCTCGGCGGCCATGTCGCGACTCAGCGAGAGATGCGCGAGATCGGGTACGTCGATGACCGTGGTGACGACCCCGACGTCGTCGCGCTCCCAGAACGCCCCGTGATGGTCCATGATCGTGCGCATCGCCACGTTGTCGGCGAGCATGCGGCCGGAGAATTTCCGCACCCCGGCGAGCTGCGCGGCGACGGACAGGGCGGAAATCAAAAACGAACCGATCCCGCGGCCCTGGTAAGCATCGGCAACGGTGAACGCGATCTCGGCGACGTCTGGATCGTGGTCTTCGCGAACGAACCGCGCATCGGCAACCGGATTTCCCTCTAGGTCGGTCATCACCCAGACGAAGTGGTCGACGTAGTCGACCTCAGCGAGATAATCCATCAGCGCCGGACTGGGCACGCGCGCCGACATGAACCGTCGATACAGCGTGTCGGCGGAGAAGCGAACATGCCCCTGCAGCGTCCGCGCGCTGTCGCCGGGTAGCACCGGACGCAGCAACAGGTCTGTGCCGTCGCGGGTCCGCACCGGGATCGGCGTGAGAAACGCGGCGAGCCGCTGGCGGGCGGTGCGAACCAGCCGGGTCATGATCCCGGGGATGTGCACCAGCCGCGCGAACGCGTCGCTGTCGCCGACCCACCCGGTCAGCGGCTCGTTGGTGGTCACCGTCGCGGTCCGTGGAATATGCCGCAGCAATGCGATCTCACCGACGATCGTGCCGGCCAAGACATGCTCGACGGTCACCACGTCGTCGTCGCCGACGTGGGTGATGTCGGCCGCTCCCGAGGCGATGAGCAGGAAAGACACCGCCTGCTCCCCCTGGCGCATCAGAATCTGACCCGCGGCCGCCTGCAAGGGTTGCAGGCTGGCTGCCAGCGGCATCAAGTCCTCGGCGGGGCGCCCCTTGAAGATCTCCAGCGTGGCGAGTTCGTCGGCGCGCAGCGTGGTCAGTTCGGTCACCCTGCCGCCCCTGTCGCCGTTGAAGATGGTGCCAAGGCTATGGGCTGCGAGCGTGTTGCAGCAAGGACACCCGTCCCGGCAGACTCACTCGCGTGACCCGCACCGACGATCCGCTGCAGACAACCCGCGACCTGCTCGACCGCGAGGCGAGCCTGCGGCACGGTTTCCTCGACGTCCTCGGCGAGTCGGTGGCCAGCGAAACCCCCACGCTGGCACAGGTCGCGATGAACAGTCCGCTGGTCGCCACGGTGTACGAACGGCTGTGGCGTCCGGTGGCGTTTTACGTCGCCAGCGGCGTCACCACCGGCACCGAGCAGCGCCGCGCGACGGAGGCCCTGGGCCTGTCGGGTGCGTCCCGGTTGCTCGATATCGCCTGTGGCCCCGGCAATTTCACCGGCAAGTTGGCGGAGCAGCTACCGGCGGGCGGGCTCGCGGTCGGGCTGGACATCTCGGTGCCGATGCTGACCCGCGCCGTGCAGGACAACAGCGGACCGCGTACCTGCTATGTCCGCGGCGACGCGGGAACGCTGCCGTTCGGCGACGAAACCTTCGACGCTGTCTGCTGTTTCGGTGCGCTCTATCTGATGCCCGAACCGTTTCGAGTCGCCCGTGAAATGGTGCGGGTGCTGCGGCCCGGTGGCCGGATGGCAATCCTGACCAGCTACGCGAGTCGCATACCGGCGATTCGCTACGCGACCGAGGCGGGCGCGAAGGCGATCGGGCTGCGCCTGTTCGACCGCGACGCGTTCGTCGACCTGTTCTCCAAGTCCGGTCTCGTCGACATCGAGCAGAAGATCCAGCGCAATTTCCAATTCGTCACGGCAGCCAAGCCCGGCTGACGGTCAGGTCATCGAGTAGAAGCCCTCGTCGGTGCGCGGGATC
>CBAAAS010000232.1:0-5574 GCA_964658855.1 uncultured Mycobacterium sp. | reverse complement strand
AGCCACCGGTGTACGGCGGGAAGCCGATGCCCATGATCGAGCCGATGTTGGCGTCAGCGGTCGAGGTGAGAACGCCTTCGTCGAGGCACTTCTGCGTTTCCAGCGCTTCGGCGAACAGCATCCGGTCGACCATGTCCTGCAGCGGCAGTTCGGTCGAACCGGACTTGAACGTTTCACGCAGGCCCGGCCACAACCGGGTGCGCTTGCCGTCGGCGTACTCGTAGAACCCGGCGCCCTTCAACCGCGATGGACGCTCGAGCTCGATCATCTTCTCGACGACCGCCTCGGCCGGGTGCGGCTCGTATTTGCCACCGGCATCCTCGACGCCCTTACGGCTCGCTGTAGCGATCTTGTGCATCAGCTCCAGGTTGAGCTCGTCGGACAGCTGCAGCGGCGGCGCCGGATAACCGGCCTGCGAACCGGCGTGCTCGATGCTGGCGGGCTCGACGCCCTCGCCCAGCATCGCCAGCGCCTCATTCACGAAGGTGCCGATGACGCGGCTGGTGAAGAAGCCGCGGCTGTCGTTGACCACGATCGGGGTCTTGCCGATGGCCAGCGTGTAGTCGAACACCCGGGCCAACGCCTCGTCAGATGTCTTCTCGCCCTTGATGATTTCGACCAGCGGCATCTTGTCGACCGGGGAGAAGAAGTGGATCCCGATGAAGTCCTCCTGGCGCTTCACACCGGTCGCCAGACCAGTGATCGGCAGCGTCGAGGTGTTCGACCCGAGCAGCGCGTTGGGCTCGACGACGTCCTCGATCTCCTGGAACACCTTGTGCTTCAGATCCTGGTTCTCGAAGACGGCCTCGACCACGAAGTCGACGCCCTTGAGGTCGGCGGGATCGCTGGCCGGAGTGATCCGGTCCAACAGCGCCTTGGACTTCTCTTCGGTGGTCTTGCCACGCTGAAGCGCTTTGGCCTCAAGCTTTTCCGCGTAGCCCTTGCCCTTCTGCGCAGCCTCGATGCTGACGTCCTTGAGCACCACCTCGTACCCGGCCTTGGCCGAGACGTAGGCGATGCCGGCGCCCATCATGCCCGCACCCAGCACGCCGATCTTGTGGATCTTGACCGGCTCGATGCCGTCGGGACGCGATCCACCACCGTTGATGTGCTGCAGGTCCAGGAAGAACGCCTGAATCATGTTCTTGGCGACCTGGCCGGTGACGAGCTGGGTGAAGTAACGGCTCTCGATGCGGCTGGCGGTGTCGAAGTCCACCTGCGCGCCCTCGACGGCCGCGTCCAGGATGGCCCGCGGCGCCGGCATCGGCGCACCCTTGAGCTGCTTCTTCAGCAGCGCCGGGAACGACGGCAAGATGCCGGCCAGCGCGGGGCTGGACGGGGTACCGCCGGGCATCTTGTAGCCCTTCTTGTCCCACGGCTGCTCGTGCGAGTCAGGGTTCGCCTTAATCCACGCCTTGGCGGCGGGCACCAGCTCGTCCACCGAGCCGACGATCTCGTCGATGAGGCCGGTCTCCTTGGCCTTGTCAGCCTTGAACCGGGTGCCCTGCGACAGGATGTTCATGAAGGCGTTCTGGATGCCGAACATCCGCACGGTGCGGGTCACCCCGCCGCCACCCGGCAGCAGGCCCAGCGTCACCTCGGGCAGACCGACGACCAGGCCCTTGACGTCCGCGGCGATGCGGTGATGACAGGCCAGCGCGATCTCCAGACCACCGCCGAGCGCGGCGCCGTTGATGGCGGCCACCACCGGCTTGCCGAGGGTTTCCAGGGCGCGCAGGTCACGCTTGACCGACTCGACCATGTCGAACGCCTCGCCGGCGTTCTCCGGTCCGAGCTTGATCATGCTCTTGAGGTCGCCACCGGCGAAGAAGGTCTTCTTCGCGCTGGTGATGACCACGCCGGTGACCGAATCCTTCTCGGCGACAATCTTTTCCACCGCGTTGTGCATCGACTCTGCGTAGTGCTCGTTCATCACGTTGGCCGACCCGGTGGGGTCGTCAAGGGTCAAGGTGACGATGCCGTCGGCATCCTTGTCCCACTGAATGGTGTTCTCAGCCATGGTCTTAAACCCTCTCGATGATGGTGGCGACACCCATGCCGCCGCCGATGCACAGCGTGACGAGCGCGCGACGTGCGTTGCGGCGCTCGAGCTCGTCGACCATGGTCCCGGTGATCATCGCGCCGGTGGCACCCAGCGGGTGTCCCATCGCGATGGCACCGCCGTTGACGTTGAGCTTCTCGTCCGGGATGTTCAGGTCCTTCTGGAACTTCAGCACGACGGAGGCGAAGGCCTCGTTCAGCTCGAACAGGTCGATGTCATCGACCGTCAGGCCGGCGCGGTCCAGCACCTTCTGGGTGGCGGGGGTCGGGCCGGTGAGCATGATGACCGGGTCGGCGCCGCTGGTGGCGGTGGCCACGACGCGGGCCCGAGGGGTCAGGCCCTGCGACTTGCCTGCGGCTTCGGAGCCGACCAGCACCAGCGCGGCGCCGTCGACGATGCCGGAGCTGTTACCGCCGGTGTGCACGTGGTTGATCTTCTCGACCGCGTGGTACTTGGTCAGCGCCACGTCGTCGAAGCCGCCCATCTCGCCGATGCCGTCGAATGCGGTCTTCAGCTTGCCCAGGCCTTCCAGGTCGCTGTCGGGTCGCATGTGCTCGTCGTGGTCGAGAATGAGCAGACCGTTCTGGTCGCGAACCGGCACAACCGATTTGGCGAAGTAGCCGCCGGACCATGCCGCGGCCGCCTTCTCCTGGGAGCGCAGCGCGTAGCGGTCGACGTCCTCGCGGGAGAAGCCCTCGATGGTGGCGATCAAGTCGGCGCCGATGCCCTGCGGCACGAAGCCGATCCGGTAGTTGGTCTCCGGGTCGGTCGCCCAGGCGCCGCCGTCGGAGCCCATCGGGACACGGCTCATCGACTCGACGCCGCCGGCCAGCACCAGGTCGTCCCAGCCAGAGCGCACCTTCTGCGCGGCGGTGTTGACCGCTTCCAGGCCCGAGGCGCAGAACCGGTTGAGCTGCACGCCACCGGTGGTCTCGGGCAGCCCGGCGGCCAGCACTGCGGTGCGGGCGATGTCGCCACCCTGGTCGCCGACCGGCGACACCACACCCAGGATCAGGTCGCTGATCAGCGTCTCGTCCAGGTCGGGGAACCGCCGGCGCAGTTCGTCGACCAGCCCGACCACCAGGTTCAGGGGCTTGACCTCGTTGAGCGAGCCTTTGCGCTGCTTGCCGCGCGGCGTGCGGATGGCCTCGTAGATGAAGGCTTCTTCGGACATGACTGATTCCTCTTCACACTGTGGGGTTTGGGGTCCGTCGTTGGCGACGCTAGTCCTCTACCGGCCACCCTAACAAAATGCCCGGCCAACCTGTTGGTTGGGAGGCCGGTTCTGGGCGAACGTGAAGCTAGCCGCACACTCGGCGCCCAGCGTGATGCTGGCCGCACGCTCGCGGTCGGCGCCGACGCATAAGCTCGACGGCCATGACGGTGTCGCGACTGCAACCGTATGCAACCACGGTGTTTGCTGAGATGTCGGCGCTGGCGGCGCGCGTCGGCGCGGTGAACCTCGGCCAGGGCTTTCCCGACGAGGACGGGCCGCCGGCCATGCTCAAGGCCGCCCAGGACGCCATCGCCGACGGGGTCAACCAGTACCCACCGGGAATCGGCATCCCCGCGCTTCGGGAGGCCGTCGCCGCTCAACGCAAGAGGAAGTACGACGTCGAGTACGACCCGGAGACCGAAGTCCTGGTGACCGTCGGAGCCACCGAGGCCATCGCCGCAGCGGTGTTCGGTCTCGTGGAGCCCGGCTCCGAGGTGATTTTGATCCAGCCCTTCTACGACTCGTATTCGCCGGTGGTGGCGATGGCGGGCGCCCAACGGGTCGTGGTGCCGTTGGTGCCGGACGGCCGCGACTTTGCACTCGACATCGATGCGCTGCGGCGTGCGGTGACACCGCGCACCCGGGCGTTGATGCTCAACTCGCCGCACAATCCGACCGGCACCGTGTTGAGCGCGACCGAACTGGCGGCGATCGCCGAGATCGCGGTCGCGGCCGACCTTCTGGTCATCACCGACGAGGTCTACGAACACCTGGTCTTCGACGCACATCGGCATATCCCGCTGGCCGGATTCGACGGGATGGCCGAGCGCACCATCACAATTTCGAGCGCGGCGAAGATGTTCAACTGCACCGGCTGGAAGATCGGCTGGGCCTGCGGTCCCGCGGAACTCATCCAGGGCGTCCGGGCGGCCAAGCAGTATCTGAGCTACGTCGGGGGTGCCCCGTTTCAGCCGGCGGTCGCCGAGGCCCTCAACACCGAGGACGCCTGGGTGGACGGGCTACGAAACTCTCTGCAGGGCAGGCGCGATCGGCTCAGCAGCGGGCTGGCCGAGATCGGCTTCGACGTCCTGCACAGTGCGGGCACCTACTTCCTGTGCGCCGATCCGCGTCCGCTGGGCTACGACGACAGCACCGCGTTCTGCGCGGCACTACCCGAACAGGTCGGGGTGGCCGCGATCCCGATGACGGCATTCTGCGATCCCGCCGCCGAGGACTGGGCCGCATGGAATCACTTGGTGCGGTTCACCTTCTGCAAACGCGAGGACACGCTCGACGAGGCAATCAGCCGGCTTGGGAAATTGCGGCCATGACCTTGCGCCGCAACCCCTCGGTCGCGGCGTAGAGGATCTTCCGGCGCGCTCGATTGACCAGGAACTCCGGTATCGGCGCTGACGGCTCGAGGGTGATCTCGAATCGCACCCGCGTCCGGTCTTCGGATTCGCGGTGCATCGTGTACTCGACATGCTGCGCGTGCTGCTGCAGAGTTTTGTGCGCGTCCCACACCACCCAGTCCGGCCCCCAGTGGTATTCGAGCACCTCGGTGTCGACGATGCCGGACACCCGGATGGTGACCTTCACGTGATGAGGGCGGCCGTCGGGATAGCAGTCGATGACCTCGGCGCGCTTGTGCACCGAGGACCAGGTCGGCACCGAGACGACGTCGGCCAGCGCCTCCAGAATTGCCTCCGGCGGCGCATCGATGACAACCTCACGCGATGCTTGTACGGCCACTACGAGCAAACTAGCAACGGAGGAGCATTCGCGGAGCTTACTGTTGGGAAATGCAGCAATTGAGTTGGACCGACGACATGCTGCTGCGCGCGGAGACGCCAGCGACACCTCAACAAATCCAGATGCTGCTGATCTACGACCCTTCGACCGCACCCGGCGGGAAGGTCACGTTCAAAGGGATTCTCGAGGAGCTCGACGCGCGGCTACATCTCGCGGATGTCTTTCGCCGACGCCTGACCGAGACGCAGTTCGGACTCGATCGACCGTATTGGGTGGACGATCCGAACTTCGATCTCGAATACCACGTCCGCCACATAGGGCTGCCGCAGCCCGGTGACTGGCGGCAGCTGTGCATCCAGGTCGCACGGCTGCACGGTCGGCAGATCGATCTGCGTCGCCCGCCGTGGGAGATCACCGTCATCGAGGGACTGAATTCCGTTCCGGGAGTGCCGAAGGGCTCCTTCGCGATGGCGCTGAAACTGCACCACTGCGCGGTCGACGGCATGGCCAGCGTGCAGATGATCGCGGCGATGCACGATCTCGC
>CBAAAS010000231.1:0-5574 GCA_964658855.1 uncultured Mycobacterium sp. | reverse complement strand
ATCCAACAAACTCATCCCCGAAATCCTCTCCTCGTCCGATTACCCTTGCCACGCAGAGACATTCAGCTGTCACTCCCCTCGCCTGGCGGCCCTTCCGGCGACCAGGTGTTGGGCAGCATGGGCATTGTCGGCCCGCTGCCGAAACCGTCGTCAGTAAGCGTAGCCAATCCGGTCGCCTGTTCACGGCTCTTCGACACGGTGCCGGAGAAGCCCAACGGACCTGCGCTGTGATTGGACGCCTCCGTCAAAGCACCCCAGTCGGGGTTGACACCGACGTTCATGTCGGCAAATTCGTCGGCGTGGTCGCGTTGCATCGCATGCCGGCGCCGGCGCGTCGACTTTTTGGCGGTGGCCGCGACGGCCGCGGCGGCGGCCTCGGGCGACTTCGAGGCACCGCGCGACGTCGGTTCCTGCGTCTTGGCTTTGGCGCTCAGTGACGACCCGATGGTCGGACCACCCACGACATAGGGCGGCGTGAACCCTGGCCCGGCGGCCGGTGGCGCCGGTCCGGTCGGTGGCGGAGGTGCGGCGGGAGCGCTCGCGGCGGACGTAGGAGTAGGCGACGGGGCCGGAGCACTGGGCGCCACCGACGACGCGAGGACAACCGGGGCCGGCGCACTCACCGGAAACAGGGCTGGCGCAACGATGGATTCGATGGGCGGCATCGGGATCACCGGCTGAGCCAGCGCGGCCAGCCCGGCCAACCCCGCACCGGCGGCAAGGGGCGTCAGCGTCGGCGCGAAGGCGACGAACAGCGCCGGGTTCTCCGCCAGGAAGCTCGTGACTTCCAGGATGTGCGTGGGAAAGTCGAACAGCTGCCAGCTGATGAACCACTGAATAGCTTGCACCGGATTGGTCTGCAGAAGCTGCCCGAAGTACTGGAAGTCCTCGGTGAGTTCGAGGGCCCGGGCGACCCAGAAGGACGCCTGGCCGGGGTTGGTGTAGGTGTCGTAGGTCGCTCCGTTGAGCAGACCTTGAGCCGGCTGCCAGTTGTAGCCGAAGTTCTGAAGCCATTGCGCGATAGCGTCATCGAAGGGTGTGTCGACCGTCGGGTCGTGCGCAAGTTGCTCGTCGCCGATGCCTAACTGCTGCAGGAACTGCTGCAGCCACTGCGGGATATTCAGCGGGTTGTCGGCGTTGATTCCGGTGGACGGATCGGTGTCGGCGGGCTGCGCGCCGTTGGATTTCAGAATCGCAGGCGCAGCGTCGGTGGCAGGCGTCGCTGCCACGGCGGTGTCGGCGACCGCTTGGTAAGCGCTCATGGTCGCGGCGGCCTGAACCCACATCCGGACGTAATCGGCCTCATTGACCGCGATCGGAATCATGTTGATGCCAAAGAAATTCGTTGCCTGCAGCACCCCGTGCACCACGTGGTTGGTGGCCAATTCCGGCATGGTCGGCATGGCCGCCAAAGCGGCGGTGTACGCGGCGGCGGCGGTCTCGTGCTGTGTGGCCGCTGCGGCACTGTCGTCGCCGGCCTTGGCCAGCCAGGCCAGATAGGGCACATACGCCGAGACGAACGACTCCGCGCTCGGACCCTGCCAGGCCCCGGTTTGCACCTCGGCCAGCACTGAGCTGAGTTCTTCGGCCACCGAGGTGTATTCGGCGCTCAGCGAGCCCCACGCCCCCGCAGCCTCCAGCAGCGAACTGGGCCCGGGACCACTGCTCAGCAACGTCGAGTGCACCTCTGGCGGCGCTGCCATATAGATGGGCGCCGTCATCGTCAGGCCCAGACGCCGTGATACGACCCCGAAGCCGCTGCGTCGGCGGCGGCGTACGTCGCGCCCGACTCGGCGACCCCGACACCGGAACGGCCGAGCTCCTCGGTGCCTTGGGCGGCGACCGCCGCATGCTGACCACCACGGAGGCTGAACCCGGCCGCGGTCTGCAACGACACCGGATCGGCCGCGGCGGGAACCACCGCGGTGATCAGCGGCGCCGAACCCGCTTGCGCCGACGCCAGCCGCGCGGTCAGGGCTTCGATGCGCGCGCTGGCAGCCACTAGGCCTTCTGGTACAACGCGCAGTGTCATGACAGCCCTCCGGATACCGTGATGAACATGATTTTCATTAGCATTTCTAGCACACCGGTTAGGGATTGGAAACTCGACGGGCCGACGGCGATTCCGCCCACAGCGGCCCCGGCGGCTACGGGAGCAACGCCAGCCGTCGATAGCCAGGCTCGGCGAAGCGTTGAGCGGCATCCCTTATCTCGTCGGTGACCGATCGGCGCTCCGGATCATCTCCCGAAAAATGTTGCGCTTCAGTAGCTTTCGAATAGAACCTGGACTGCTCGGTCATGCGTTCGATGACTGCGGCGTCAATCCCGATGCCGAAGTGCGGGGCCACCCGCTGCCACACCGCGGTAGGCAACTCGGCGTGGTCGACGCAGACCCGCCTGGCGGGGCCGGCGGCGGCCGAGAACAACATTGCGCCGAGCGCGCGGGCAGCGAACTCACCTCGCGTCATGGTCGACACCGTCGCCGGGTCGATCTCGAATAGGCGCGCGGTCTGCGGTGGCGGCACCTGGTGTCCAAGCCAGCCGGGTGGAGTGGCCAGCAGCGACGCGACCACCGACGCCGGGTCGCGCTGAACCCACACCCACGGCGTATCCGGAAAGGCAGCGGACAGGATTTCCTGGCGACGGATGTTCCAGCTGGTGCACTTGAGCACCAGCTGGCGTTCATCGCCGTAGCGGCGACGGCCCAGCGCCCGAACCAGCTTGCGCACTATTTGGACCAGCACCGCCCCGTCCACCCGTTGGGGGTCGAGGCCCAGCAGCGCGTTCAACGGCGACGGCTCGGCGATGACGACAACCCCGGGGACCGTGGCAAGCAACCGTGATACGACCGTCGAGCCGCACCGCGAAAAGTGAAAGACCATGCCGGACGGGTCGAGCGATGGCTGGTCGTCGAGGGCCAGCAGCGCATCGAGTCCGGTTCTGACGAGCGGCTGGGCCTGCGGACCGGTGGCCCAGCGCGCAACGGTCTGGTCGAAGAACGGCTCGACGAAACGCTCGGCCGAGAGGTCGGCCCAGTCAACGGTCGGGGCGGGTCCGGAGAAGTCGAAGCGGATCGGCGTCCAGCGGGCGAGGTCGGCGACTTCCATCAGTCTTCCGGCAGCCGGATCAGGAAACCTTGCATGATCAGGGTTCTGGCAAGTTCGAGGCGCTGCACCTCGGACAGCTCCGGCAGATCCTGAACCCGAAAGGGTGCAGTGCTTTTCGCGAGGAACTGCAGGGCGTTCATGTGGTCCGTGGTGACGTTCACCACGGACTGGGCAAAGTGCAACGACACTGCGTCGGATTTCTCGCTCACCCGCGAGTACAGCGGCTGATACTTGACCACGCGGGTCTGGTCGTCGATTGCGACCGCATCGGAGATCGCGGTGCCGAGCGGTTTACATTGGCCCCGCTTGACGAGATCGGCTTCCAGCGAATCGAGCCCTTGGGCAATGGCTTCCGGTTGTTCCACGGCCTCAACGATCCCGTGTACGAGATCCCCCAAGCCCGAGCGCACGTCTGGATCAGATAAGAACCGCGGCGGCAGTTGAGTGTGGACGCGGTCATCAGAGTTGTTCAGAGCGTTCAGCATTCGGGTGGCAAGCATGAAGAGCGTTGGCGCGTGCAGGCCGAGCGTCAGGTGCACCGACAGCTCCGACGTTGATTCGGCGGCATGCACACGCCCGCGCGGCACATAGAGCACATCGCCGGCCTGCAGGCGCACGTCGACGGGGGCGGGCAGGCCGGCGGTGGACATCGCCTCGTGGCGCCACATCTCGTGTGGCACCACATCGATGCCCTCGTAGATATGCCAGATCTTGGATCCCTGAAGTTGCACGATCAGCGCGTCGTGGTCGTCGGAATGTGCTGCGAAGCCTTGCGATTCCGGCGGCGTGAAATACGCGTTGACCTGTGTCGTGAAGTTGAGCTCGACCTCGATAGAGTGCGACAACGCGGCGATCGCGGGCGCAAATCGCTGAACGCTGTCGAGAACGATGGTGTAGCCGTCGGCAAAGTCTCGGCCGATGGCTTCGGCGTCGAAACCGCCACCGGCAAGTCGGTAGACGTAGTTATCTTTTCGCTCGGTCTGACGAACCAGGCTGACCAACGACAGATGCGGCCGAAACAGCGCGAGTAGCTCGTCGACCGAGTCCGCGCCGTCGCGAAGGCTGTCCACATAGTCAGTACGATCGCGGCTGACGTGATGGTGTGCGCTCCCCCAGATTCTGCCGAGAAAGTCGTCGACCGTGAGCGGGTCGAGCAACCAACCCAACGAAAACGGTTGCGGCATCAGCTGTTCTCGGAATCGGCCAGCGGAGCCAGGAATCCGCTGACGATAAGGGTCCGAGCGAGATCTGTCTGCTGGTCGGAGCGCAATCCCGGCAGCTCCGCGACACGAAAAGGCTCGACGTGGTCCGCAACGAATCGCATCGCGTCTTCGTGGTCGGCGCCGGCGTTGATGGACAAGCTGGCGAACTGCAAGGTCACTCCGTCGGCGACGGTCTTGACATGTGCGTACAGCGGCTGGTGCCTCACCACCCAAGTCTGCACGTCGATGGCGTTGGCGCTGGCTATTTTCCCGACGGGCGGACACGTCCCGCGGCGCACCAAGACATCCGCCAACAAGCCGAGGCCATCGTCGAGCGCCCCTGAGCCGTCGACTTCAGCGATCGCGTCGCGCACCAGATCCCGGACCGTGGACTCGAGGTTGCGGTCATCGAGATGCCGCGGCGGCAGCCGGGCGTTCAGCCGGTCATCCCGGAAACTCTGCGAATGCAGCACACCGATGGCGAGCATGAGCACGGTAGGCGCGTGAATTCCGATGGTCAGGTGGACTGAGGACTCGGCGAGCGTCCGCGCCGCATGCACACGACCGCGTGGGACGTACAACACGTCGCCAGCTTCCAGCAGCAAGTCCGTTGGCGCCGTCAGGCTTTCGGGCGCGACCGCTTTCTCGGTGTCGCGTTGGATCTCACGGGCCGGCCGGTCGGCGCCGACATACAGATGCCACGACTTCGATCCCTGAATTTGCACGACAAGGACGTCGTGGTCGTCGTAGTGCGGGACGAGCCCGCTGGATTGCGGCGGCGTGATGTAGGCGTTCACCTGCGTCGGAAAGTTCAGCTCGACCTCGAGCGACCGGGCCAACGTGCCGATCCTCCGCACGTACTGCTCGATGCCGTCCATGACGATGGTGTAGCCGTCGGCGAAGTCGTTGCGAACACCGGCGACGTCGAGACTTCCATCCGCGAGTCGGTAGTTGTCGGGGCCCTTTTTGTCTGGTCCCCGAACCAACCGTATTCCCGACGGCTCGTGTCGGAACAATTCCAGAAGACCGTCAGGCGTCGAAGGTTGCGGGACGAGATCATCGAAGTACTCGTCGCGGCCCCGCACGACGTGGTGGTGGTCCTTGCCCCAGACCTCGCCGAGAAATGTGTCGACGGACAGTGGTTCGAGCAGCCATGCCAGCGACAGCACGGGGTGAACGCCCGGTGAGCGCTGCCGCATCAGTCGTGTACTCCGCCTGCTTCCGCTTCGCCGAGCTAGTCCGCGTCCCAGGTGCTCGGCACCATC
>CBAAAS010000230.1:0-5577 GCA_964658855.1 uncultured Mycobacterium sp. | reverse complement strand
CTGATAAGCCGGATACGCGGAAGGGCCGTAGCCCACCGGCGGGTAGCCGCTGTATGGGTAGTCGGGCGGCGGCGTGCTCACCAGGCGGGGCCGCCGTCGCGAAGCCCGGCATTGTCGCTGGCACGCATGGCTCCATACTGTCGAGCACCTGGGTTTTTCTCAACGTGCCGCGGTCCGGCGCGTAGCGTCTCCGCCATGGCTGAACTCAAGTCTCAACTTCGGGCGGATCTCACCGATGCCATGAAGGCGAAGGACAAGCTGCGCACCGGGACGCTACGAATGCTGCTGGCCGCGGTCCAGACCGAGGAGGTCTCCGGCAAGGCGGCCCGCGAGCTCTCCGACGACGAGGTGCTCAAAGTGCTGGCCAAGGAGTCCCGCAAGCGCGGCGAGGCAGCGGAGATCTACACCCAGAACGGGCGCGGTGAGCTTGCGGCGAACGAGCACGCCGAAGCGCGGGTCATCGACGAGTATCTGCCGACCCCGCTCAACGATGCGGAGGTCGCCGATGTGGCTGACACCGCGATCGCGCAGGTGGCCGAGGAGTTGGGGGAGCGCCCGGGCGTCAAGCAGATGGGCCAGGTGATGAAGGCGGCCACCGCGCTGGCGGCGGGCAAGGCGGACGGGTCGCGGTTGTCGAAGGCGGTCAAGGACCGTCTCTGACGCGGTCCATTCCGGTTAGCGCCCCGGGCGCCGTTTGCTGTGCCGGGTCACGGGTACCCGTGCTGCATGACCCGCTTCGGCTATACCCTGATGACAGAGCAGAATGGTCCGAAAGACCTTGTCCAGAATGCGATTTCGGCTGAGCGCAACGGATTCGACTTCGAGGTCATCAGCGATCATTACTCGCCCTGGCTGACATCGCAGGGACACGCACCCAACGCGTGGGCGGTGCTCGGCGCGGTGGCGCAGGTTACCGATCGCGTGGATCTTTTCACCTACGTGACCTGCCCGACCATGCGTTATCACCCGGCGATCGTCGCGCAGCAGGCGGCGACGGTGCAGATCCTCGCCGACGGGCGATTCACCCTCGGTCTGGGTAGCGGCGAGAACCTCAACGAGCACGTGGTCGGCAAGGGCTGGCCGGCAGTCAGGCAGCGGCAGGACATGTTGCGCGAGGCGATCGAGATCATTCGCCGCCTGTTCGGCGGTGACCTGGTCGACTGGCGGGGTGAGTACTACCAAGTGGACTCCGCACGATTGTGGGACCTGCCCGACGTCCCGGTCGAGATCGGGGTGGCCGCGGGCGGCAAGAAGGCCATCGGCAAGCTCGGGGTGCTGGCCGACCATCTGATTGCGGTGGAGCCCGACGGTGAGCTCGTGCGCGAATGGCATTCCGCGCGGCAGGCCGCTGGGATCGCCGACGGCGGTCGGATCGTCGGGCAGATCCCGATTTGCTGGGACCCTGACCGGGATGCGGCGCTCGAGCGAGCGCACGATCAATTCCGCTGGTTCGCGGGCGGCTGGAAAGTGAATGCCGACTTGCCCACGCCCGCCGGCTTCGCCGGAGCCACCCAGTTCGTTCGGCCTGAGGATGTCGCCGACAGCATTCCCTGCGGGCCGGACCTGGATGCCATCGTGGAGGCCGTCCGCCCCTACTGGGAAGCAGGATTCACTGACATCGCCCTGGTCCAAGTCGGTGGTGACACTCAACAGCATTTCCTCAAGGAGGCCGCCGAGCCACTGCTGGCGGCGCTCCGGTCAGCCGCGTAGAGAGAGAAGAAACAATGTCGAACTCGTTGCAAGGCAAGAAAGTAGCCGTCTTGGCTGCCGACGGTGTGGAGAAAGTCGAATTCGAGACGCCGCGCGCGCAGCTGACCGAGAACGGCGCGAACGTCCTGCTGCTGTCGCTGAAAACCGGTGAGATTCAAGCGCGTAACCATGATCTGGAGCCGGCCGGAACCATTCCCGTCGACCAGGCGGTGTCCGAGGCATCCGTCGATGACTTCGATGCGCTGGTATTGCCCGGCGGCACCGTCAACCCGGACAAGCTGCGGCTGGACAAGTCCGCCGTCGCGTTCGTGCGTGACTTCGTGAACTCGGGTAAGCCGGTCGCCGCCATCTGCCACGGGCCGTGGACCCTGGTCGAGGCGGAGGTGGTCGCGGGCCGCACGTTGACGTCGTATCCAAGCATCCGCACCGATCTGAGAAACGCCGGAGCCAACGTCGTCGACGAAGAAGTCGTTGTAGACGGGAACGTGATCACCAGCCGCTCACCCGACGATCTTCCGGCGTTCTGCGCGGCGCTCATCCAGCAACTCGAGCAAACTCCGGTGCGGGGCTGAACCCTTCGCGGACAATTCCTGTTTCGAGTCTGTTAATTGTGGGCATCTGAAACCCCTAAGGTGCCGTTAGCACTACGGCAATCAGCGTCTTTGAAAGGCCGAAGTGACTATCGCTTATTTTGGCGCGCGCAATTCGCTCGACGTCGAGGGTGTTTACCCACCGCAACATGATTCGCAACTGCTAATCGACACACTGCGCGACACCGGGTTGGCTCCGGGGCGGCGCGTTCTGGACCTGTGCACCGGTAGCGGCGTCGTCGCCATCGCGGCGGCCGAATCCAACGCGGCCAGCGTGGTGGCGTTCGACATCTGCCCTCGCGCAGTGGGCTGTACGCAAGGCAACGCTGCTTACGCCGGCGTCAGCATCGATGTTCTCGAGGGATCATGGTCTCGGGCATTGGATTACGCGCCTTTTGACCTCATCGTGTCGAACCCGCCTTATGTGCCCACTCCGCCGGCGGGCGACACCGACGTCATCCCACTCACTGCGGGCCCGGCGCGCGCTTGGAACGCGGGCGTCGATGGCCGGATGGTGCTCGACCCACTGTGCGAGTCAGCGGCGGGGCTACTGGATGTCGGCGGCTCGTTACTGATGGTGCATTCGACGTTGTCCGGTGTCGACAAATCTCTGGAATCGTTGCGGGCGACCGGTCTGAACGCCGAAGTCATTGCCGCACAGACAATCCCCTTCGGCCCGGTGTTATCGGCCCGCGTCGGTTGGCTGGAAGTCACCGGCCAGATCAAACGCGGCTGCCGGACCGAGGAGCTGGTCGTGATCCGGGCGGACAAACCGTGACGGACCCGGTTCGGGTTCAGGTGGTGCCCAACGGCCCGGTGCTGATACCGGGTCCGGTGAGCATCGAGACACCCAACGGGGAAGTCGTCGAATCGGACCGCTTCATGGTGGCGATCTGCACCTGCCGTCGCAGCAAAATCTATCCGATGTGCGACACCAGCCACCGGCGCTGTCGGCCTGCGGCACAGTCGAATTCAGTCGAGCGGCCGTCGTAACGACGTCTTGCCGGCTTTCCAGGAAGCCATGATCGCATCGGCGAGCCGGTCTTCGACGGCGGCGTTCGCGCGGATACCGAACACCACGTCCTGGTCCAAGTGCGGCTCTCGCGCTACCAACGGGCCCACCACGTCGTGGCGCACTACCTGCTCATGGACTGCATCGGCCTCGACATGTTCGCTGTAGAAGGCAACACATTCCCGCGGTGCGTTCAGACGCCGCAGCGCCTCGACCAACCGGCGGGAGCCCGGCGACGAGGTGATTTCGGTCGAAGCGAAATGTCCGACCGCGGCTCCGCGGAACTGCCGGTGTAAACCGAACAGGGACATCAAATTCACCACTGCGAGCGCCTCGGCAGGGACAGCGTCGAGATAGGCAAGATAGGTCGCATCGAGCCCGGCAGCGGTCAGCAGGTCGGCGAACAGTTGCTGATGAACTCTGTCCCCGCGCCCCGCCCCGTACTCGTCGAATTCGACTGCCACGAACGACGCCTTGGCCTGACCGCTGAGACGGGGGATCACGAAGGCATGCGGGTCGCCTTCTTTGAGGTGGTAGAGCGAACGATGCACGAAGTATTCGAGCATCTGCGACCAGGTTCCGTTGGCGCGCAACCAGTATGACGGTCCCGATCCGCCGGCGGACTCGATCGACAGATCGTCCATTTCTGCCTTGGCGGTTCGGTCGGGATCGACGGGGCCGACGACGCGGCGCACTTCCGCGAGGAAGGTGCGTTCCAATTGTGCTCGCAGATGGAGCAATCCGGGGTTCCACTCCCAGGCCGGGTCGACGTCGGCGAAGCCGCGATAGTGCAGCTCGTAGCACATGTACAGGGCAAGTTGGAGATCCAGACCGTACGGGTCCGAGTCGCCGACCGGCGCGTCGATCCGCGTCAACTGGTCCTGCGGGGCGGGCTCGGTGAGGCTACGCCTGACGGCCGTCGACAGCGGGCCCTGCGCGGCCGGCAGCCGAGGTTCGACGATCGCTTGTGCGTATGTCACGCAGGTGTGTACCCACGCGTCCGCCCATGCCAAACGGGCCAGTCGCAGCCGGTCAACCCGACTGAGACATCCCAGAGACGGCGTGCCATCGCGGCGTCGCGCGCCTTGCTGCGGGGTTTGGTGACTTTCGGCCTGCCCCATTGACTGAACCGCGGCGCGAGATAAGTCCCGCTGGGCAGATCGGTGGTGACCGCCTGGATGGTCGACCGTGCGCCAGTGGCCGCGCTGTGAGCCGGAAACCGCCGAAAGGTGTGGTCGCGAATCCACGGCACCACCCCGGTGGCGTCCCGGCTGATGTCGGTGTCCGTCGCACCCGGATCGGTCATGTAAGTCCGCATGCCGCGGCCGGTCAGCTCGTGGTTGAACAGCATCACGGCCAGCTTGGACTCGCCGTAGGCCGACCACTTGGAGTACGCGCGGTGGTTCCAGTTCAGGTCGTCGAGGTGCAGGCGGCTCAGCGCATAGGCCGAACTGACCACCGAGATGACACGGTCCCGGATCCGGTCAGCGAGCAGACACGTCAACGCGAAATGGCCGAGGTAGTTCGTGCCCAGATGGGCCTCGAATCCGTCGGCGGTGCGCGTCAGCGGCAGGCCCATCACGCCGGCGTTGTTGATCAGCACATCGACGCCGTCCACCGAATCGGCGAACTTTCCAACACTGGCCAGATCTGCCAGGTCCAGATGGGCAATCGTCACATCGCCGCTCATTCCGGCGGCTACCCGCTCTGCTTTCGCGACCGTGCGGCAGGCGATCACGACACTGTGCCCGTCGGCCGCGAGGGCGGTCGCAGTTGCCGCGCCGACACCGCTGTTGCCGCCAGTAACGATGACTTTCACTCGGCGATCATCCAGTTTTTCCGAAAGCCGCGCAGTCGAATCGGGCGAGTCAGACGTCAGCGCTGTTGGCGCGTGGCTACCTTGCAGCGGCTCGGGCGGTAGGGGGCAGTTGGCCACTTTCGCACTTAAACTGAGGGTTTGGTGAAGAGAACTTTGTGTGCTGGCAAATATTTTTCATTCGAGCTGCTTCAAGATCACGGTCGGGGTACGCTCGGCGAATTCGGATCTGTTGCACGCGTTTGCAACAACACCTGGGGGGGCTCGAATGGTCAATCAAGGTCGTCTTTTGTGGGCGGCGGCAGCCGGCATCGCTGTCGCTGCGCTCACGCCGGCCGCGCTTGCGCACGCCGATGACGGGTTCACGGACGAGGGACTCTCCCTGGTGTCCGGGGGCAGAGACACGCCGTACCTGCCACTCGGCCCGGACGGGTATGTGGGATTTCAGC
>CBAAAS010000229.1:0-5583 GCA_964658855.1 uncultured Mycobacterium sp. | reverse complement strand
AATTCCTCAGGTCGGTCGGCCGCCAGGTCGATGAGTCGCTGCAGCGTGGGCGTGCGTAACGCCAACTCCACCAGCCCCGAAATCGGGGTAGCGACAGACTCCGGCCCCGATACGATCATGATGCCGCCATTGTATGGCTTACCACCTCGTCAATATTGACCCAGTACCGTCAACGATCCGTCGCAGCAGGGCATTTGGGGAACTGCGGATGTGTGGCGCTACTCACCCTGCAGGTGTGGGTCGGCTTCCAGGTGGGTCAGGCCGTTCCACATCAGGTTGACCAGGTGTGCGGCCACCACTTCTTTCTTGGGCTCCCGGGTGTCGAGCCACCACTGCGCGGTCATCGACACCGATCCGACCAGCGCCTGCGCGTACAGCGGGGCGAGATCGGAGTCCAATCCCCGGCGGGCGAAGTCGCCGGCCAGGATCGAGCTGACCTGGTTGACGGCGTCGTTGAGCAGGCTGGAGTAGGTGCCTGAGCTGATCGCTGCCGGCGAGTCGCGGATCATGATGCGGAACCCGTCGGTGTGTTCCTCTACATAGGTCAGCAGCGCGAGTGCCACCGTCTCGACGCGCACCCGGGACCGGTTGTTGGTCAGCGACGACGTGATGCGGTCCAGCAGCGACGACATCTCGCGGTCGACGACGACCGCGTACAGGCCTTCTTTGCCGCCGAAGTGCTCATAGACGACGGGCTTGGAGACGTTGGCGCGAAGCGCGATCTCCTCGATAGAGGTGCCTTCGTAGCCTCGTTCGGCGAATAGCGACCGTGCGATGTCGATGAGTTGATGGCGGCGCTCGCTCCCGGTCATCCTGGTGCGGGGGGCCTTCGTTTCCTTATCCGGCGCGGCCACGTCTAACAGGCTATCCCTCGGCTGCGGTCCGCGATCGTTCCGCACGGTCGTCTAGAGTGGACCCGGTCTTCACCGCTGGTCGCAGCGATCCGTCGTGGTGTAATCGGCAGCACTTCTGATTTTGGTTCAGATAGTTCAGGTTCGAGTCCTGGCGACGGAGCTCCGCCCGCGTGATCCCTCCCACGCAGCTGGTAACCCGACGGCGTTCACGCCTCAGCCGGATCACCCAGATTCTTAGGCTTTGCTGAGCGGGATTTCGTAATTCCGGCCGGTTTTCGCTCAGATTCATCGACCAGGCGCTCCCGCGGCGGTGTTCCGCGACCATTTCAGAACGCTTTCGGCGCCTCTTTTATCGCAATTGAGCCGATCTAACAGTCTTTGTTCGAATCGAGCGCCTACTTTCGCACAACGCGGCAACTTCGGTCGCCACCCCATCGACCCGAAACGCCGCGTTGCAGGTCAAGGGGTAAAAACTGTAGTATCGTCCAACGGGCCGGAACTCATATCGGATTCCAATGTTTAACGCCTTAGGCCTATTCAAAAATTGAATATCGGTATTACCGAGTTTGTAGAGTATTAGGTTCACTAAAAAGCCTTAACTCATTCAACGAGCACTAAAAGTGCCACGAAACAAACTGGAAGTTGGCCCCTCGCGAGGGAAGGGTCCCAGATGACCACTGTTTCGATGGATCGCACAACGGCTTCGAAGTTCTCGCTAACGAGCTTCAGCTGGGGTGGCTCCCACATCTGCTGCACGCTGGCGGCTGTCCAGCCACGAATCGGCGACGAATTGTCGCCGGACTTTGTGGCGGCTGACTACCGCAGCGCCAGCCAGGCCAGGTGACACCAATGTCAATTCTTCCGTTCGACGCCCCAGAAGCCGACGGGTTCACACTCCGGGAAAGTCTGGAGTGGCACGACCCCGACATCGACTGCACCCTGGTGGTCTCCACGCCCAGAGCCGATCGGGTGTTGTGGTCAGAATATGCGGCGGGGGCACTTCGCAACTACCGCAAGCATGGCGTGGAGTGTGCCCTCGACACTGTGGCGCTACGTAGCGGGGCCGACACGGCCATGTTTTTCGCCGTCATCGACGAAGCCGGCCGGATCGTCGCGGGCTTGCGGGCAATCGGACCATTGCGGTCGGCCGAGGATTCGCACGCGCTCGTCGAGTGGGCGGGTCAACCCGGCCAGCAGATGGTGCGCAACACGATCAACGACCGGGTGCCGTTCGGCGTCCTCGAGATGAAATCAGCGTGGGCGACCGACGATCCAGATCGCAGCCATCGCATCACCGAGGCGATGTCCCGTAGCGCTTTCCACATGATGGCCCTGCTCGACAATCAATTCTGCATGGCCACCGCGGCAGCGTACGCGCTGAACCGCTGGCGCTCATCGGGCGGAGTCGTGTCCCCCATTCCCGCAACGCCATACCCGAGCGAGCGTTACCAGACGAAGATGATGTGGTGGGATCGGCACGATTTCGTCAATCACGCTAAACCAGAACAGGTTTCCAAGATTTTGATGGAAACCCAGCTACTGACTCGACGGTTCTGCCCGCAATCCGCGAGCAGCGGGCGGGCGTCGACAGCAACCTGATCACAACTCGTCTCGATCGAAGTCGAGCGGCACGTAGCGTTGGGCCAGCAACGTCTCCATCGCGTCGGCCTCCAACGGGCGAGACAGTAGAAAGCCTTGCGCGCGATAACAATCGAACTCGAGTAGCGTTCGCGCCGCGGCAGCGGTCTCGACTCCCTCGGCGACGACTTCCAGCTTGAAGGCGTCCGCCAAGGACATGATCGAACGCACAATCGCCTGATCGCCTTCGTCGGTGCCGAGCTCTCGGACGAAGCCGCGATCGATCTTGAGTGTGTCGACAGGCAAGGATTTCAGATACGCCAGTGCGCTGTAGCCGGTGCCGAAATCGTCGATGGCGATTTGCACTCCGATGTCTTTCAGGCCGGCAAGTGTTTTATGGGTGGCGTCGATGTCTTGAACGACAACGCCTTCGGTGATCTCCAGGCATACGGAATTCGCGTCCAAACCAAACGTCTCGAGCGTCGCGGCAACCAGGTCGACCGTTCCCTCCGCGACCAGCTGCACCGGGGACACGTTCACGCGGATCACCGCGTGCTCTCCCACGCCGCGCGAGCGCCAGATGCTGAATTGCTCGAAGGCGGAACGCATCACGAGGCGACCGAGCCGGCCCGCCAGGTTGATCGACTCGACCACGCTGATGAAGGAGTCGGGCATCATCAGACCCCGCGTCGGATGCTGCCATCGGACCAGCGCCTCGGCGCCGAGCACTTCGCCGGTCCGCATGTCGAACTCGGGAAGGTAGTGCAGCACCAGGGCACCGCTGCCGCTGTCGATGGTGCCTTCCATCTGCAACTCGATGTCGTTACGAATTGCGTACTTGTCCGACAACTCCGGGCTGAATCGAGCGACCCTGCGCCCGCCTGAACCCTTGGCCGACAACAGCGCCTGATCCGCTCGCCGGAGCAATACCGACGTACTGTCGACTCCCGGCTCACCGATGGCGACGCCGACACTGACGGTGCGGCTGACCTTTTCACGGTCGATCTCAATCTGCTGACCGACTCCGAATTGCACGCGCTGCGCAAGGAGCTCGGCATCCGCGACGTTGATCGGAACTGTCGGCACGATGACAAACTCGTCACCGCCTAATCTGGCGACGGCAGAAGGGATGTCGACGGCATCCCGCAGCAGCCCGGCAAACGCCCTGACGTATTGGTCGCCGGCATTCTGCCCGAGGTGATCGTTGATCACCTTGAGGCGGTCGACGTCGATCTGCAGCAACGCGACCGGGCCGGGCTGACCGTCGGCCAGCCGCTCGTCGAGGTGGGCGAGCAGCGCGCGCCGGTTCAGCAGGCCGGTCAGGTCATCATGGTCGGCCAGGTGCTGCAACTGCTCTTCGGCGGTCAGGCGGGCCTGCACCTGAGCAAGTAACGTGGCGATCGCCTGCAGAGCGCTCAGTTCGTTAGGCAGCCACTCGCGGTCACCCAATTTCACGAAGCCGAGCGTTCCAGTGGTGAGGTCTCCCGAGAGCAGTGGAACAGCCGCCATCGACGTCTGGGGCGCGCCCGTGGTGTCCTCGATATTGCGTTGGTAGTCCTCGTTTGCCGGCTCGGGCCGCAAAACGTAAGGCTCCCTATAATTTTCGATGAGCGCGAAAACCGAGTCAGCGCCAGCGAAGTACACCACGCCGATCGGGTCGGGATCGGGAATGTTCGGCCGTGGTGGCCATTCAGCGACGAGAATCGTCGCGCGGATAGCGTGGTCGGTGTGGCGCAGGAAGCCGATGTCGACGCCAAGGCGATCCACCAGCATGGCCACCACCTGTTGGCTGATCGCGGCGTGATCGACCGCGGTGGCTGCCATCAACTGCGCAGCCGCCTCGGTCACCAAGTCATCGAGCCCCGCGGACATGTCAAATACGGTAGCCCCCATTAACGTCACCGCAAATAGACTCGGTCAGAATCGTGCTGGCTGCGACCCGCTCCGCAGTCGGGCGCAAAGCAATCCCCTTCGCCGAAAGAGTCCGTGGTTATACGGTTACGCTGAAAAAGTGGGAGACGCGGGCGTCGCGTCAGCTGGTACAAGGCGCCCAATACTGAGATGGGGGGCGGCGTGATCGACCCCAACCCGATCGCTCACACGGCACACGTTCTAGACCTCTCCGCTTCCACCGATCTCGAGCTGTTGAACCGGTTGCGATCCGACCCCACGATCGAGATTCTGGACCGCAGCGACGAACAGCTCGCCGGTCTGAAGAAGCTACGCCCCACACCCAGCGAAGAGGTCCTGGCGGAAGACATTCGCTGGGCCTACTACCCGTGGCGGCGCGCGGTGGTTGCTGTCCTGGGCCCGCAGGGGTTCCGGACTCTGCGGTTAGATCGCAACAGAAACAACATCACCGCTCAAGAACAGGCCGGGCTCGGTTCGCTGACGATCGGTGTCGCGGGGCTCAGCGTGGGCCATGTCATCGCTCACACCCTGGCGGTTCAGGGATTGTGTGGTTGCATTCGGCTGGCGGATTTTGATCATCTCGAGTTGTCGAATCTCAATCGGGTACCCGCTACTGTCTTCGATCTCGGGCTCAACAAGGCGCATGTGGCAGCGCGGAGGATCGCTGAACTCGACCCCTATCTGCGGGTGGAGGTGTTCGATGCAGGACTCACCTTCGAGACCGTCGAAGCTTTTCTGGACGGACTCGATGTTGTTGTGGAGGAATGTGATTCGCTGGACATGAAGGCCGTCACGCGTATCGGTGCTCGCGACCGCCGCATTCCGGTGGTGATGGCAACCAGCGACCGCGGCATGGTCGATGTCGAACGCTTCGACCGAGAACCTGAGCGTCCGATCCTGCACGGACTGCTGGGTGATCTCGATGTGAAGCTGCTCCCGGGCATGAGCAGTCGGGACAAGATCCCGCACATGCTCCGTCACCTCGAAGCTGAACGCCTGTCGCCGCGAGGTACGGCCTCGCTGATCGAGGTCGACCGGACGCTGTCGACCTGGCCCCAACTGGCCTCCGATGTCGTCATCGGCGCGGCCGCGGTGGCTGAAGCGGTGCGCAGAATCGGGCTGAACGAAGAATTGAGGTCGGGCCGGTGCCGCATCGACGTTGGGTGGGCGCTCGATCAACTCGCCGAACCGGAGACGGCTCGGCACGCTGCGGCGTCCGCCATCGACCAAGCCGATCAGT
>CBAAAS010000228.1:0-5598 GCA_964658855.1 uncultured Mycobacterium sp. | reverse complement strand
GTCCCCACCCCGGCTCCCCAGGTCTGACACGTCAGCATGAAGAAAACCGCGAATGGCAGGGCCCAGATTGTCGCGGGAAACCCCCAGGCCTCGCAGAAGCCGAGTAGGGCCAGCACCAGGGCGACAGCCGCCGCCCACTGCACCCAGCGTTCCGACCCTTTCTTGACCATGAAGCCCTCGGAGAACGCCCACTGGGTGACGGCCGCCGTCAGAGCATTCCTGGCTGTGCTCAGCGCGGTGCCGGCCGACACTGTGCCATTGGCGTCGAACTCGGACCCCCGGGCATCGACCTCCAGGGCGTCGCCCACTACGCGGCTGACGGGATCGATGCGGGCCCAGGCATCGGCATCGGCGATACCGCGGATCGTCCACTTATCCGCACTGACCTGAGTCAGCGAGATGAGGCCCCGTCCGGCCAGGTAGAACAGCGTCGCAACGAGAGCGTCGCGGCTGACGGACTCTGTGCGGATGTATTCGTACTGCACCGGTCCGATTCCGTCGGGCGGGGCGTGCTGCAACGGAAATTCGGGCGGCCGTTCCACGGTGGCCCGCCAGCACAGCCACCCGCCGACCGCCGCCGCGAGAGTCAGCGCCAAGGCCGACAGCAGCCCGGTCACCGACTGTCCGAGGACCCGGTCGAATTTATGGGGCCACGGGAGGGTGGCGCGCGACGGGGTTGCCACGTCAACCGCTGCGCGGAGCGTCACCGGGGTGCGCGGTGCCAAGTTGGCGGCTGCCAGTTGCACCCGATTGCCGTCGACATTCAGGTCCTGGCAGGAGGTTTCGGTCTCGATGCCGACCGAACAGCCGACTTTGGTCACCGGTCCGGGCAGCGTGACCGAGATCTCGGCCTTGTCGATCCTGTTGTCCCAACCCTGCGGGATCACGTTCCAGAAAAAGGTCGTCGGGGCGTCGGGGCCGCGGGTGGAGGATGCGAAGGCCTGGTCGGCCCCGGTCGTGGCGGGATCGAGGACACCGTCGATCGTGTAGCGGATCTGGAAGACGTGGGTGCCGGAACTGAGGTAGCTGCCGGGGTCGCCGAGCTTGGCCACCCGGAAGCGGTTCCCGTCCTTGCCCGACCACACGTACGGAATGGTCTGACCGTCCATCAGCACCGAGGTGAGGGTTGGTACCTGGCGTTCCCGCGAACTGTTCTGATTGGTGGTGTCCCAGTACCGGAATATGCCGTGCCGGCCGCCGGGGAACTGCGCGGTGATGGTTTCGACTGCCTCCATTCGCCCGCCCGGGTCGATCACGTAATCGGCCCGGTAGTTGCTGAACGTGACCGGGTCATCAGCGGTCGAGCCACCGGACCTGCCATTAGCCAGTAGGGGCCAGAGCAGACCAATAACCGTGAGCGCCAGCAGAATCGGCCAGCGCAACGCGCGGGCTATCGTCCGCATCCGCACCTCCGGCGTCGATCTGCTGGCTGTTTGCTCGCCACTACCTTAGGTGGCCGGCGTTATCAGCCGAGCTGATAGGAGTCGTGTGACATCTGAAAGTGATGCCCGGTGCCGGTGTCGGTGCACGTCACCCCGGCGGGCTCACTACCGCAGGTCATCACGCCAACCGTGTGCGTTTGGCCGTAGCCGAGCGTCGGCAGAGGGGGAACAGCGAGCACACCGCCGACGCACTCAAAGTCGGGTAAATCGCCTTGTTTGAGGCCGATTTGGCTGCCCCAACCGCCCAAGTTGCATTGGCCCGGCGGTGGCTTCGCATAGCTGAACTGGTGGGCCTGGCACCCCACGTTCGCGGCGCCCGTATCGGGGACCCACATGACGCAGACGATGTTTCCCGATGGTGATTGAAATTCGTATTGGGTGTCGGCGTGTGCGATGGCCGCCAGGGGCAGCGTGGTCGCGATCGAGAGCGCGGCGATCATTGGGATTCTGATGGTCGGTTTCCTTTCCGGAGGGTGCTGCTGATGCATTCAAATCCGCATCGAGCAGCAGGCGAACAGCCCTAGCCGGCGTCTCCGGGTCAAACCCGCTCGGCATGACATGCACCTTCTCAAGAAAACGAGGTGTGCACCAGAGGCGGGTCGGTTCAGGTCGGTAACTGGGGCTGTGAGGTGATCGCCATGGCAGCATGGCGACGATGAGCCTCGAATTCGGCGACGGTGTGCGCGTCACGAAAGACGATGGGACCGAGGAGTACCGGCACTACTTGGGTGGGCCGGTGCAACACGAGGGCCGCGAGGTGATCTGGGTGTGCGACGACCACGAGTGGACCAATGCGACGGTGCACTTCGGGCGCGATCCTGAAGGCACCCCGTTTCCGGTGGAGTCCGTCCGGCCGGCGAATTAGCGACCTTTGGTTACGCGACCGACCCGCTAACCGGTGAACCGGTAGTCGTCGAGGTCGAACCGGCGGCTGCGCCAGTAGACCTCGAATGTGTTCGCGGGCCGCAGCGCAACGTCGCCGTTCTTGTCGAAGTAGTAGCTGTTGGCGCCCTGGCAGCTGTCCTGCCAGAACACTTGCCGGTGCCGGCGGCTCAACTGCTCGGCGAAGTAGCGCGCATTGGCTTCTTCACTGATCTCGACGCGGGTGGCGCCGCGCTGCCGGGCCCGCCTCATGCAACGCACCATGTGGTGCGTCTGGGCTTCGATCAATGCGAAATACGACGAGCCGACGTACCCGTACGGTCCCATGGTGGAAAAGAAATTAGGAAAGCCGGGAATGGAGTTTCCCTCGTAGGCCTGCGCGCGATTCTCTTCCCAGAACCGTTGCAGCGGTTGGCCGCCGCTTCCGGTGACCGCGAAGGTCGGAGTGCTCTCGGCGTCGAAGACGTGGAAACCGGTGGCCAGCACCAACACATCGATCTCGTGGTTGGTGCCGTCGGTGGTGGCCACCGATGACGGCGTGATCTTGTCGATCGGTTGCGTCACGAGTCGGACGTTGTCGCGGTTGTACGTCGACAGGTAGCTGTTGTGGAAACCGGGCCGCTTACAACCGATCGCGTATTTCGGGGTGAGCTGTTTGCGTACCGCGGGATCACGCACTTTCATTCGCAGATAGGCGCGGCCGAGCGATTCCATCCATTTGGCCAGTGGGTAAACGGTGAAGTACTGCGCAGGCAGCGGGAAGGTCACCTCGACGTAGCTCTGGGTGATGAGCCGCTGCAGGGTCTTGGCGCCGGGCAGCCGTAGCGCCCAGTGCGCCGGCTTGGGCAACGGCACGTCGAACTTGGGAAAGCACCAGATCGGCGTGCGCTGAAATACGGTGAGCTCTTTGACAATTGGGGCGATCCGCGGGACCAGCTGCACCGCCGAGGCGCCGGTGCCGATCACGGCGACCCGCTTGCCGGTCAGATCGAGGGCGTGGTCCCAGCGGGCTGTGTGCACGGCGGCGCCGCCGAAGGAGTCGATGCCGTCGATGTCGGGCGGCTTGGGCACGGTGAGAACGCCGCTGGCGTTGTACACGAATCGTGCTGTGACCTCTCCGCCCGGATCGAGCTGAACCCGCCACAGCGAGCGCTCGTCGTCGAACTCGGCAGCCAGCACCGTGGTGTTGAACCGGATCTTGGGCCGAATCCCGTATTTGTCGGTGCAGTGTTCGGCGTACGCCTTTAGTTCGCCGCCGCGCGCGTAGGTGCGCGACCAATCCGGCCGCTGCTCGAATGAGAACTGATACGACGCCGAAGGAATGTCCACCGCGATACCGGGATAGGTGTTCCAGTACCAAGTTCCGCCGACCTCGTCGCCGGCCTCCACTACCAGGTAGTCGCCGAAGCCCTCTTGGTCGAGTTTGACCGCGGCGCCGATGCCGGAGAATCCCGCGCCGACGATCAGGCAGTGGTAGTCGGGTCGATCACCGCTCACCGGTACCTCCTTCGCGAACCGCCAACCGGTTAGTCGGTACCGACGGTACCGCCTTCCGCTTGTGGAGTGAAGCTAGTGCAGCGCCGCTTTGAGGGCGGCCAGACCCCGGTTGGTCGCCTCGGCGGCGGCGGGGATGATCAGCGCGAAGCTGACGTAGCCGTGCACCAGATTGCCCTCGTTGCTCAGCTCGGCGGGCACGCCGGCGGCGTTCAGCAGCCCCGCGTACAAAGCGGCGTCGTCGCGCAGCGGATCGTGTTCTGCGCTGCCGATGAACGCCGGTGCCAGCCCGGAGAAGTCGGAGGCGTTGCAGGGTGCCAGCGTGGCCGGCAGCGTCTTGGGGTCGCTGATGTCCACCCCGGGGGCGTACCAGGTCAGGAATGCGTCGATGACCTCGCGATTCAGGATTGGCGCGTCGGCGTTCTCGGTGAACGACGGCAGCGACAGGTCGGCGGTGATGCTCGGGTACCAGAGCAGCTGGAACGCCAGCGCCGGTCCGCCCTCGTCGCGGGCCCGCTGGGCGATCACCGCGGCGAAGTTGCCGCCGGCCGAGTCGCCGGCGACGGCGATCCGGGCGGGGTCGCCGCCCAACTCGGCGGCATGCTCAGCGGTCCACTGCAAGGCGGCCCAGGAGTCGTCCAGCCCAGCCGGGAAAGGATGCTCGGGGGCCAGCCGGTAATCGACGGACACCACGATGGCGTCGGCTCCGACGGCGTGTGCACGCGCGACGGGGTCGTGAGTGTCGAGGTCTCCCAGCGCGAAGCCGCCGCCGTGGTAGAAGACCACGATCGGCAGGTTGCCGGGCTCGCCAATGGACGAACCCGGCGGCCAGTAGATGCGGACCGGGACATCGGTAACGTCGCCGTGTCCGACGTTGCGGTTTTCGATGCGCAGATCCGGCAGCATCTCCGGCGGCGCTTGCAACAGGCGCAGCTTGGCGCGGGCGGCCTCGACGCCGTCGGATGCCTTGAAGGTCAGCGGGAATGCGTCGACCAGGCCCTTCAGCGCCGGGTCGATCTGCGGTCGGGCGGTGGTCGGCTCCGTCATGGACCTACCGTACGTGCAGTGCCGCGCGCAGCGCGGACAGCCCGCGGTCCATTGCCTCGGTGGCAGCGGGGACCACCCCGGCATAGCCGAGATATCCGTGGACCATCGTCTCGGCGTTGTGCACCTCGACGGGAACCCCGGCGGCGGCGAGCAACTCGCCGTAGCGCTTTCCGTCGTCACGCAGCGGATCGTGGCCGGCGACAGCGATATACGCGGCGGGCAGGTCGGCCAGGTTCGCGGCCCGGCCCGGCGCCATGCCGACCGGGGGATTGAACAGGTCGATCTCGCCCGCGTAGTAACGGCTGAACGCGGCGACGGCCGCGCTGTCCAGGACTGGGGCGCCGGAATTTTCGCTGAACGAGGGCAGCGTCGAATCCCACAGCGTGGCCGGATACCACAACAGCTGGAACGCAATTGGCGGTGCGGCGTCTTCATCGCGGGACCGCTGCGCGATGACGGCGGAGATGTTGCCGCCCGCGGAGTCACCGGCTACCGCCAGTCGGCCGACGTCGGCGCCGATCTCATCGCCGTGCCCGGCGACCCATTGCGTTGCGGCCCAGGCGTCGTCGATCGCGGCGGGATAGGGATGCTCGGGCGCCAACCGGTACTCGACCGACACCACCACGGCCGAGGCGCCGACGGCGTGCTGACGGGCCGTTCCGTCGTGGGTCTCGAGGTCGCCGACGACAAAGCCACCGCCGTGGAAGAACACCACCACCGGCGGAGCGGGGCG
>CBAAAS010000227.1:0-5600 GCA_964658855.1 uncultured Mycobacterium sp. | reverse complement strand
TGTCGATGGTGGAGATCGCCGTGCAGACCGAAGACAAGTACGGCGTGAAGATCCCGGACGAGGACCTCGCGGGTCTGCGTACCGTCGGTGACGTCGTCAACTACATCCAGAAGCTCGAGGAAGAGAACCCCGAGGCCGCTCAGGCACTGCGCGCCAAGTTCGACACTGACGCCGCGGCGGTCGACCAAAAGTGACCAAACCTTCCACTGCTAACGGCGGCTACCCCAACGTTGTGGTAACCGCCGTCGAGGCGACAACCTCAATCGCGCCGGACGTCGAAGGCACGTGGAAGGGTCTGTTGGCCGGAGAAAGCGGCATCCGCGTCCTCGAAGACGAGTTCGTCACCAAGTGGGACCTGCCGGTGAAAATCGGCGGGCACCTCAAGGAATCCATTGACGTCCACATGGGCCGTCTGGACCTGCGGCGTATGTCGTATGTCCAGCGGTTGGCCAAGCACCTCAGCGGTCAGCTCTGGGAGAGCGCCGGCAGCCCCGAGGTCGACCCCGACCGGTTCACGGTCGTGGTCGGCACCGGGCTGGGTGGTGCCGAGAAGATCGTCGAGAGCTACGACCTGATGAACGAGGGTGGGCCCCGCAAGGTGTCCCCGCTCGCCGTGCAGATGATCATGCCCAACGGGGCTGCGGCCGTCGTCGGCCTTCAGCTCGGCGCCCGCGCCGGGGTGATGACCCCGGTGTCGGCATGTTCGTCGGGTTCGGAAGCCATTGCGCACGCATGGCGGCAAATCGTCATGGGCGACGCGGACTTTGCGGTCTGCGGAGGTGTCGAGGGCAACATCGAGGCGCTGCCGATCGCGGCGTTCTCGATGATGCGGGCGATGTCGACCCGTAACGACGACCCCAAAGGGGCATCGCGGCCGTTCGACAAGAACCGCGACGGCTTCGTGTTCGGCGAGGCCGGTGCGCTGATGATCATCGAAACCGAGGAGCACGCCAAGGCCCGTGGCGCCAAGCCGTTGGCCCGGTTGATGGGTGCCGGTATCACCTCGGATGCGTTCCACATGGTGGCTCCGGCCGCCGACGGTGTGCGCGCCGGACGGGCGATGTCCCGCTCGCTGGAGTTGGCGGGCTTGTCTCCCAAGGACGTTGACCACGTCAACGCGCACGCGACTGCCACACCGATCGGTGACACCGCCGAGGCCAACGCCATTCGGGTCGCCGGTGTCGAGCATGCCGCGGTCTACGCGCCCAAGGGCGCGCTGGGTCACTCCATTGGCTCGGTGGGTGCGCTGGAGTCGATCCTGACAGTGCTTGCGCTGCGAGATGGCGTGATCCCACCGACACTTAACTACGAAACGCCTGATCCCGAAATCAACCTCGATGTTGTTGCGGGCGAGCCACGTTACGGCGACTACCAGTACGCCATCAACAACTCGTTCGGCTTCGGTGGACACAACGTCGCGTTGGCCTTCGGGCGGTACTGAGCACGATGTCCGGCGACGATGCCGGGCAAGCACACAAGCAGGGAAGGAAGAGTGCGTAGTTCGCCATGACAACATCGTCAAATTTGACTACTGGGAACGGTTTTCCCAATGTGGTCGTCACCGGATACGCCATGACGACTGCGCTCGCATCCGACGCCGAGACCACCTGGAAAATGCTGCTGGACGGGCAGAGTGGGATTCGTCTGCTCGACGACCCGTTCGTTGAGGATTTCGACCTGCCGGTCCGCATCGGCGGACACCTCGTCGAGGAATTCGAAAGCCAGCTGACGCGGATCGAAAACCGTCGGCTGGGCTACCTGCAGAGGATGGCCACCGTACTCAACCGGCGGGTGTGGGAACACGCTGGTTCGCCCGAGGTGGATACCAACCGGTTGATGGTGTCCATCGGCACCGGGATGGGCTCCAGCGAGGAGCTGGTTCTCGGGTACGACAAAATGCGCGAACACGGCATGAGAGGCGTCAACCCGCTGGGCGTGCAGATGTACATGCCCAACGGCGCATCCGCGGCGGTGGGTCTGGAACGCCACGCCAAAGCCGGAGTGATGACCCCGGTGTCGGCCTGCGCGTCCGGGTCGGAGGGCATCGCGCGTGCCTGGCAGCAGATCGTGCTCGGCGAAGCCGATATCGCGGTCTGCGGTGGTGTCGAGACCAAGATCGAGGCGGTGCCGATCGCGTCGTTCGCCGCGATGCGCATCGTGTTGTCGAAGAACAACGACGACCCGGCCGGCGCCTGCCGTCCGTTCGACAAAGACCGCAACGGGTTCGTCTTCGGCGAGGCCGGCGCGTTGATGGTGATCGAGACCGAAGAGCACGCCAAAGCGCGTGGAGCCAACATTCTGGCCAGGATCATGGGGGCGAGCGTCACCTCCGACGGCTTCCACATGGTGGCTCCCGACCCCAACGGCGAACGCGCCGGGCATGCGATCACGCGGGCAGTCCGGCTCGCCGGCCTCACACCTGGCGACATCGACCATGTCAACGCCCACGCCACCGGCACTTCGGTCGGCGACCTGGCTGAGAGCAAGGCCATCAACCGGGCACTGGGTGCACATGGCGGCAACGCCGCGGTTTACGCACCTAAGTCGGCACTCGGCCACTCCGTCGGGGCGGTCGGCGCCGTCGAATCGATCCTGACCGTGATGGCGCTGCGCGAACAGGTTGTTCCACCCACCCTGAACCTGGTGAACCTCGATCCGGAGGTCGACCTGGACGTGGTGGCGGGCAAGCCGCGAGAAGGCAACTACCAGTACGCGATCAACAATTCGTTCGGATTCGGCGGACACAACGTGGCGTTGGCTTTTGGCCGTTACTGACCCCGGATCCGCGAACGGCAACGAGACGAGGAGACCCGCGATGACGACTATGGCCCCTGAGGCAATCGACGAATCGCTCGACCCGCGCGATCCGCTGTTACGACTGAGCAGGTTTTTCGACAACGGCAGCATCGAACTGCTGCACGACCGTGACCGCTCCGGCGTGCTCGCGGCAAGCGGAACCGTAAATGGCCTGCGTACCATTGCATTTGCCACCGACGGCACCGTGATGGGCGGTGCCATGGGGCTCGAGGGCTGCAACCACATCGTCAACGCCTACGACACCGCGATCGAAGAGCAGAGCCCGATCATCGGCATCTGGCACTCCGGTGGAGCGCGGCTGGCCGAGGGCGTTAAAGCGCTGCACGCCGTCGGATTGGTCTTCGAGGCGATGATCCGGGCGTCCGGTTACATCCCGCAGATCTCCATCGTGGTCGGTTTCGCCGCAGGTGGCGCCGCCTACGGGCCGGCATTGACCGACGTCGTCATCATGGCGCCGGAGGGCCGGGTGTTCGTCACCGGGCCGGACGTCGTCCGCAGCGTGACCGGTGAAGACGTCGACATGGCCTCCCTCGGGGGCCCGGACACCCACCACAAGAAGTCCGGCGTGTGCCACATCGTGGCCGACGACGAGGACGACGCCTACGAGCGGGGTCGCCGGCTGGTCGGATTGTTCTGCCAACAGGGGCATTTCGACCGCAGCAAGGCCGAAGCGCACGAGACCGACCTGCACGCGCTGCTGCCTGAGTCACCGCGACGTGCCTACGACGTGCACCCGCTGGTCAATGCGCTGCTCGACTCGCCTGTCGACGGCACGCCGGGCTTTGATGAGTTCCAGGCCAAGTGGGCACCCTCGATGGTGGTCGGGCTGGGCCGGTTGTCGGGACGCTCGGTGGGCGTGCTGGCCAACAACCCGTTGCGGCTGGGCGGCTGCCTGAACTCTGAAAGCGCCGAGAAGGCAGCACGTTTCGTGCGGCTGTGCGACGCGTTCGGCATCCCGCTGGTCGTGATCGTCGACGTACCCGGCTACCTGCCGGGCGTGGACCAGGAATGGGGCGGCGTGGTGCGCCGCGGGGCCAAGCTGCTGCATGCGTTCGGTGAGGCCACCGTCCCGCGAGTCACGCTGGTCACCCGAAAGATCTACGGCGGGGCCTACATTGCGATGAACTCGCGTTCGTTGGGTGCCACGAAGGTGTTTGCCTGGCCCGACGCTGAGGTCGCCGTGATGGGCGCCAAGGCAGCTGTCGGCATTCTGCACAAGAAGAAGCTGGCCGCCGCTGAGGATCACGAGCGTGAAGCGCTGCACGAGGAGCTTGCCGCCGAGCACGAGCGGATCGCCGGCGGAGTGGACAACGCCATCGAGATCGGCGTCGTCGACGAGAAGATCGATCCCGCCCACACCCGCAGCCGGATCACCGAAGCGCTGGCCGAAGCTCCGGCCCGGCGCGGGCGGCACAAGAACATTCCGCTTTAAGGACCGGCTGCTCAGTTCCGGCCTAGCAATTCCTCCGCCGTGCCGGTAGCCCGTTCGCGATCGGCGGCCACCAAGCCGATTCGGGTGCGCCGGTCGACGATGTCCTCGATGGTCAGTGCGCCCTCGTGGGTGATTGCGTACTCGAATTCCGCGCGTGTGACGTCGATGCCGTCAGCCACCGCATCGGCGGGACGCTCGCAGGTGGCCTCGGCGAAGACGTTCGCGGCCTCGGCGCCGTACCGCAGCACCAGCGACTCAGGCAGTCCGGCCATCGGCGCAGTCGTCGAACCCGGGTTACTCGGCGCGCCCACCAACGGCAGGTTTCGCGTCTGGCACGCCCCGGCGTCGAGGTTGCGCAATTGGATTGCGCGGTCGAGGACATCCTCGGCCATGTGCCGGTATTCGGTGAGCTTGCCGCCGATCACGCTGATCAAACCGGACGCCGACGCGACAACGGCGTGGTCTCGCGATATGTCGGCGGTGTGGCCGGCGCCGGTGTCGATCAGCGGCCGTAGCCCCGCATATGAGCCGATGATGTCGTCGTGGTCCACCGTGATACCCAGTGCGGTGTTCACCACGTCCAGCAGGAAGGTGATCTCCCCCGACGTCGGTTGTGGCACATCGGGAATCGGCCCGGGCGATTCCTCGTCGGTCAGACCCAAGTAGATCCGCCCGAGTTGTTCGGGCATGGCGAAGACGAATCGGTTGAGCTCGCCGGGGATTGGAATGGTCAGCGCCGCTGTCGGATTCCCGAACGTCTTGGCGTCGAACACCAGGTGCGTGCCGCGGCTGGGGCGCAGTTTGAGCGACGGGTCGATTTCGCCCGCCCACACTCCGGTGGCATTGATAACTGCGCGCGCGGATATGTCAAACGATTCGCCAGTGCGCTGGTCGGTCAGCGTCACCGAGGTGCCGGTGGCCTGGGACGCGGCGGTGTAAGTCAAGATTCGAGCGCCGCGCTGCGCCGCGGTCCGCGCGACTGCGGCGACCAGGCGGGCGTCGTCGATCAGCTGTCCGTCGTAGGCCAGCAGGCCGCCGTCAAGACCGTCGCGCCGGATCATCGGGGCCAGGTCGATCGCACGTCGCGCCGAAATACGTTGCGAGCCAGGCAAAACAGATCCTGGTGTACCGGCGGTCCTGCGCAGCACGTCGCCGGCCAGAAACCCCGCTCGGACCAATGCCCGGTTCGACCGGCTCATCGACGGCAGCAGCGGAACCAGCTGCGGCATCGCTCGAGCCAGATGAGGAGCATTGCGGGTCATCAGGATTCCGCGTTCGACCGCGCTACGCCGGGCTATTCCCACGTTGCCTGTCGCCAGATAGCGAAGCCCGCCGTGAACCAGCTTGGAAC